>JAFNGF010000308.1 GCA_017885385.1 Planctomycetota bacterium | reverse complement strand
TCGCTGATAAGCTGGCTCAATTCCACGCCCAACATTTCAGCGCCTTTTTCAATTACATCACGATTTACACCCGCAGCGAAGGATTTTTCTTTCCATTTCTTTTTGACGGATTTTGGCTCCATATCCATTACGCTTTTGCTTGGCCGCACAAGTGCCGTGGCTACTACCAACCCGACAAGCTCATCAACGGCGTATAACGTCTTTTCCAGCTCGCTTTGAGGTTCGACATCCGTGCATAGACCCCAGCCGTGCGACATTACCGCCCGGATGTAATCGTCCGGCCAATTCTGGGTCTTTAGAATCTCCTCGGTCTTTTTGCAGTGCCGGTCAGGGAATTGCTCATAGTCCAGGTCGTGCACCAGCCCGATGACGCCCCATTTGTCTTCATCCTGGCCTCGCTTGCGGGCACAATAACGCATCACCGCCTCCACTGCCAGAGCGTGCTTAATCAAGCTCTCATTCTTGTTGTATTCTTTCAGCAGCGAAAAGGTCTCGGCACGTGTCGGTTTAGCTTCCGCCATACTTTGCTCCTGGATACCTTGAGAATCTTTGTCTGCCAGTGATAGTTGTTAATCTAAGCCAGACAGCACGAATTTGCAATTTCTATTTTCCACCTAAGAGGCGAGGGCTTACCGGCGAGTACGCAGAGCCCGCAGAGAAATTCGCCTTTATAATTTTTCGCCTCAGCGTTCTCGGCGGCCTCCGCGGCTAATTCTGACTATTTGGTCGCAGGCCTTTTCGCTTTTTCGTACATCTCTAAATCAAAGACCAAGACGCCTCTGCCCACGCCGGCGGGGTCGCCTGTCTTAGCAAATTGAAACGCGATGAATCGGCCATCGTCACTGACCACCGGGTTGGAGGCCTTGTAGCCGGGATAGTCGCCAAAAAACGTCAGCCTTTCGGTTTTGCCTGAGCCATCCAGACCCAGCTTGTAGATGTCGACGTACTGCGAACCCTTGGCGTTGTGCTTGTCGCACTCGACCAGCGTGAATCTGCCATCCGGAAAAATGCCTTCCGGCTCATCATATTGGTCCGGCGCCAGCGAATAGTTGGTAATTTTCCCTGTCTCCAGGTTTAGGCCCATAACTTCGGTGCCCTGGTAGCCATAAGCGCTGAATATCAGTTCCTTTTCATCAGGCGGGCGAAAGTTTTGCGTTTCCAGGCCACAGTCGAAAGGCAAATCGCGCCTATTCAGTATCTTCTTTCTGCCCGATAGCTCAGGCTTACCATTTTTATAAACAATATCGCCCATATAAAATGCCCCGCCACACGTCCAGGCGATTCGCATATTTCTACATGAAACCGCCGGACCTTCGGAGCACTTTTCGCCCAAAGGTGTCGGCGGGCCAGATAGGTCCCTCTTCAGCACCCAAAGCTCGGCGTTCTTCTCGCTTCGGCTTGGCCAGGGATCATTGGCGTCAAATCGCCTTGCCCCGGAGAGCAGGACATCGCCGTTAGCCAGATAAAGTGCCCGCGTATAACCCTCGTGAAAATAATGATGCGTCATCGGACGAAGAATCCCGGTCGCCAATTCAAGCTCATAAGCGTCTCCGAAGGTCTTTTCCAGAAACAGTATTTTCTTGCCATCGTGCGACCAGTCCGCTCTTTCTCCAAAGTGCGTCACCTGCTTTATATGTGACGGCAGTTCATCCAGCGGCCTGCGCTTGATTTCGCTTGCCTGGCAATAGGTCCAGGCCACAAACACAACGCCCAATAGCAGACTGCGGAACAATCTCCTTGCTTTCAGCGACATGATCTCGCTCCTATTTTGGTAACTCCTATTTGTAGGTTCGGCCTAAGTACTGGACGATAGCTTTTCTTAGCTCCAGGGGGTCAGCTATCCCCAGGTGCCGGTAGATAATTTCGCCGCCAGGCCTAATCAGAAGAGTGTACGGAATGCCCGCAAAGGACTCTTTGCCCACTGCCTCCACGAGCTGGTATTTGTCTTCTGAGTTGAATAGGTAATTTCTGCAAGATGCCTGCTGCTTTTTCAAGAAAGATAGGACCGTGTCCTTTCTCTGGGGCGAATCAGCACTTATGGTTATAAGCTCGAAATCTCGACCGCGGTACATCCGGTGGATGGTGACCAGTTCCGGGAACTCTACCACACACGCTCCGCACCAGGTGGCCCAGATGCTGACCAATCGCAATTTCTGTGAGTCGTTTTTGATGATTTTTCCTATGCCATCGGCGTCGGTCATTTCAAGCAGGATGCTTTCCTTAGCCCAACGCTCCTGAGCCTCTTTCGCCGAGTCGCGTTTGCTGGACCATTTGATCGAACAGCCAAACGCCCTGGTCTTCTCGACGGGCACTTTTTTGCCCGCCAGCAAGGCTTCAATCGCGTTACGTGCATCGTGAGATTTTACCTTATCAGGCTTTTCTGAATCATCGACCCGCCCGACATATCGCAGCTTACGCTCCTTATCAAAGATAAATACGTGCGGCGTCGCAACCGGGCCGTAAGCGAGGGACACCTGCTGCTTGTCCCCATCATAAAGATAAGGGAAATTAAATCCCTTATCTCTCGCCCGGATTTTCATCTCCTCAAGTGAATCGCTCAGGTCGGTATAGCCAAGCTCGTCAAGGCGCAGGGCTTGCGGGTCGTTCGGCGAAATGGCAACCAGCACAACGCCTTTATTTTTGTAATCTGCTGCCAGCTTTTTGATCCTGTCTTCGTACGCCTGGGCGGTCGGGCAGTGATTGCAGGTGAAGACAACCACGAGAATATCGGCCTGGGCAAAATCCGCCAGTTTATAATTTCGCCCATCCACGCCTGGCAGACTAAAATCCGGCGCGTGTTCCCCGATTTCAAGCGTCTTTGGTTCCTCAGCCGACTTGCCGCGCGATTGTCCCCAGCAGCTCGTCCACAACAACCCCACCAAGATCACCGACAAAAATTTACTTGTTTTGCACCGCATAATTAGTCTCCTATGTAAGAACTGAAAACCAGGACTAGGTACATTGCGTTGGCTCTTTTGAAACGAGCTTGGCCGATAGAATTATAGATAAGTAGCTTGCCTCCTGCCCAATATAAACCCAGCGACTCCGCCGATAAAGGGACACATTACTATAGCGATATACGGCAGAGACATTATCCCTGCCATCTTTGAGAAAGTATCGCCTATCGTATGAAGCTCGAAAAACGTCTCAAGTCTTCCAGGTTTTTTCCCATAACCAAAACCATCCCAGAGGTCATAGCCAAACGTCGTCTTGATGAAGTATTCAGGGTGACCGCTTTTGACATACTGATGGTCTTGGGCTTGAAAATCGGGCTGATTATGAATGACTCGGTACATTTCAGTTGCGCCTTGAAGGTCACTTTTGCCTTCTTTCTTAGATTTCTGCCAGAACAGGAAACGCTCATACAAAGAGACTTTTAGGCGATACTCAAACTCCATTGTCCTAAGCCAAAAATAAAGGAAAATAGCTGCACTAAAACCCAATCCCAAGAGAAACCCTGTTACAGAATACCGGAAAACCTTCTTCATTCTTTCAGCATCCTTCTCAAAACAGCTACCAGCGTTGCAGGCTCAAAATAGTTGGCCGGCAGGCGCAGGCAGACCGTTCCTTCGACTTGGCTCAGGACAGGTTTGCCGTCAACAATTCTAACCCGGCCTGAGACATTTGCGAACAAAGAATTTGCTTTATCGCCCGGGTCTTTGGCAAAGGAAAAAACCAAGTCCTGGCCGGAGGCAACGATACTTTTTATATCGTGTTTACTTGCGGCGATACGAATTTCAGCTAATTCCAGCAGCAATTTAGCCTCCTCCGGCACGGGGCCGTAAACATCGGCCAAGTCGCTTTCGATTTGTTTGAGGTCCTCGCCCGTCCTTGCCACGGCGATTTTGCGATAAGCATCCATTCGCAGCCGGTCAATGGGTATGTAATTTTTCGGGATATACGCGGCAAATCCTAAATCGACAACCGCTGTCGGGATTACCTCAACCGGCTCATTCCTCAGCTGCTTGACGGCATTTGCCAGAAGTTCGCAGTACATCTGATAACCCACTGTTTGAATGTGCCCGGATTGCTCCGGCCCTAATATATTTCCCGCCCCGCGAATCTCCAAGTCCCGCAGGGCGATTCTAAAGCCCGCCCCCAGATGCGAATACTCTTCAATGGCTTTTAGGCGTCTCGCCGCTGTCGGCGTGATCGGGCGTGACGCCGGCAGCAGCATATACGCATACGCCCGATGTTTGTATCTTCCCACCCGGCCGCGAAGCTGGTGCATCTCGGCCAGGCCGAATCTATCCGCATCGTTTATAAAAATCGTATTAGCGTTCGGGATATCGAGTCCCGATTCGATAATGGTCGTACACACAAGCACGTCCGTTTCGCCGAGCACAAAATCAATCATCGCCTTTTCCAGCTCGCTCTTCGGCATCTGCCCGTGGGCGATAGTAACTTTGGCGTCGGGGACAAGATTTTGGATTTCCCAGGCCTTTTTTTCAATTGTTTTCACCCTATTGTGCAGGAAGAAGACCTGTCCCTGCCGGTTCAATTCACGATAAACTGCTTTTTTGATTAGGTCATCGTTGTAAGACGTCACGGCGGTCACTATGCTTCGCCTATCAAGCGGCGGCGTCGCCAGCGAGCTTATGTCACGCAGGCCAAGAAGTGACATGTGAAGCGTTCGTGGAATGGGCGTTGCAGTCATCGTAAGCACATCCACATTGACCCGTAGTTTTTTGAGCCTTTCTTTGTGCTCGACGCCGAAACGCTGCTCCTCGTCGATTATCAAGAGTCCCAAATCCTTGAAGCCTATGTCGCCGCTTAAGAGTCTATGTGTTCCGATAAGTATATCGACTTTGCCCTGTTTGGTGCGGGCGATTATGTCACGCGCCTGCCTTGACGTCTTAAAGCGATTTAAGATTTCGATGCAGATCGGAAAATCCGCAAACCGCTCGGTAAAGGTTCTGCCGTGCTGCACACACAACACGGTGGTGGGCACAAGCACCGCGACCTGCTTTCCATTTTCCACCGCCTTAAATGCCGCCCGCATCGCAAGCTCGGTCTTACCATAGCCGACGTCGCCACATAGGAGTCTATCCATCGCTACAGGTTCCCGCATATCCGTCTTGATTTCTTGGGCGGCTGTAATTTGATCCGGCGTTTCCTGATAGGCGAATGACTCTTCAAATTCTGCCTGCCAGGTTGAATCCTCGCTGAATGCAATTCCGCCCAACGCCTGGCGTTTGGCCTGAATCTGGAGCAACTCGGCGGCAAGGTCCCGAACCGAACGGGCGACTTTTTCTTTTTGCTTTTGCCATCTTTTCGAGCCGACCTTGCTCAGATTCGGCCTTCGCGGGCTTGTCCCTATGTACTTTTGCACAAGCGCAATGTTGCGGACGGAAACCTGAATTTTCACGCTGTCTGCATATTCAATAGTAAGATACTCCGCCGCCGTGCCTTTTTCCTGGATTGTTTTTATGCCCAAGAACTTGCCGATGCCATAAGAGGCGTGCACCACATAGTCACCGACTTGCAGGTCACTGAGCGTATCGACCGGTGTCGTTGCGCGAACGGGGCGCTGCCTTCGCCGCAGCGCAAATTGGCCAAACAGCTCGTGGTGACTTATTATGATGGTGTTTAGCGAGTCGATGACAAAGCCCTGATGGATGAATCCTAACGGCAGCTTGAAGTTCGGCGGAATTTCTTTGTCGAACTCCTTAATAATCTCGCCTACCCGCTGGACCTCAGCGGGACTTTCGCAGTAAAGCAGCACCTTTTTGTCCTGTTTTGCCTGCTGCACCAGCTCCTGTAGTGCGGCTTCGTGACCGGCCCATACGGAAGTCGCTTTGTGCTCGTACTGCTGCACACTTTTGACGCTTACTTTAAGAAATTCGCCCGGCTCGGCGGTGGCAAACCGGCAGACATGTAGCTGGGTAAATCTGCCCGCCGAGCTATAGATGTCGGCCCAGCTATAAAGCCTATCCGGCGCGGCAGCACGCTGGCGAAAGACGTCGGCGACTTCTTCACAGTCGACCGGCTCTTCGAAGATTACTATGGTATCGGCGGGCAGGATATTTATGAAAAGCTCCTTCTGCTGGCGACCGCTGCCGCACACTACCGAGACGATGCCGATGCTCTCCATTTGCTCGGTCGAACGGTGCGTGTCCAGATCGATTTGCCGAATGCTTTCAATGCTGTCACCGAAAAACTCGACCCTCACCGCTACCGCTGTCACCCGTCCGTTATCGCGTGATTCGCTGGCGGCCAGTGACCAGATCATCGGCGCGTAAATATCAATAATTCCGCCTCGGCGGGCGAATTGGCCCGGCAAATCAACCTGATCCACCCGCTCAAAGCTGTTTTCAACCAGCCAGCTAACAACCTGCTCCGGCATTACCGCCCTACCTATTTCGAGCTGAAGAGAACACTCCTTCAGAATTTGTGGCTTGGGAACCGGCTGACAAATCGCCTGCACCGAGGCGGGAATAATCATTGGGTTCCCGCGAAGCAGGGTCCCTCGTGACCCGTTGCCCGTGCCCCGTCCCACAAGCGACGAGATACGAGCGACGAGTTTCAGTCTTTCCGCTCTGGTTTCATCGGTGGCATCGGCTAATTCTTCTTCGCCTTCCCAGGCTGCGAGAGCCGCTACATTTTTGCAGCCGAAGGTCTGTAGGTCATCAACGGCCTTGTCGGCATCCTCGATATGGGGACAAATATATAGAATTGGCCGAGCGAGTTTCTGTGATATGGACGCCGTCAGCAGGCGCGCAAACGATCCCCACGTCCCCTCGACCTTGACCACCCCCCCACCTTTTGTGGCCTCAAGTCGGGAGATTATCTTTGCGACCGTTTTATCCCGCCCAAGGTCCATAGCCACAACCCGGCAACGGGAAAGAAC
>JAFNGF010000307.1 GCA_017885385.1 Planctomycetota bacterium | reverse complement strand
CTGTCGCAACCCGGTATACTATTAGCCATAGGAAGGTGGTGAAAAAGCTTATATTTCTTAGCTAACGGGTATTCCCTGCCAACAATCCGCCTTCCGGTAAAAATGCGCCTATTTCGAGAAGGAGGTAGGGGTTATGAGGCTAATAGTAGGTTTACTGGTTGTGGCAGCCATAGCGCCTGCGGCTCTTATCGGGCCGAGCTCCGCAGCCGAAAATCAGCCGGACTCTCTTCTGGTGTCTGACTTACGCTCCGGTACGAGCTTTCACGTCGACGCAGCTAAGGGTAACGATAACAACGATGGTTTGACGCGCGAGCAGGCCTTCGCCACTATCCAAAAGGCTATCGATTCCGCCAAAGACGGTGACAGCGTTTTAGTCTGGCCGGGCGTATACACCGCAGCGATAAGTTTTAAGGCAAAAGCAATAACCGTCAAAAGCGCCGCCGACCCCGCCACGTTAAGGGCGCCGGGTGAATTTGCCGTCAGCTTTGCTACCGGCGAAGGCCCCGGCAGCGTGCTAAAGAATTTCATTATTGCAAACAGCAGGATGGCGGTTTTCGTCGCCGGTGCTTCCCCCACCATCACTAATGTCACGATAGTGCATAATGAATACGGTATCGGAGCATACGGGAGCTGCCGGCCGAATATCAGCAGCGGCATTTTCTGGAAGAATACCAACGGCGACCTATTTCAATGCCGGGCACAATACAGCTGTCTTGCCGGCGGCGGTCAGGGCGAGGGCAATATCAATCTCGACCCCCTGTTTGCCGACCCCAACAATAACGACTATCACTTACGCTCGCAGCGAGGCCGATACTGGCCGCAGCATAACGTGTGGGTCCTTGATGATGTCACCAGCCCTTGTGTTGACGGCGGCGACCCGTCGGCTGATTACTCCGGCGAGCGTAAGCCCAACGGAGCAAGGGCGAACATGGGCGCCTACGGAGGCACGGCCTACGCCAGTATGAGTGAGGCGGCAATTGGCAATTGACAATCTAAGATTGCAAATTGGCGATTAAAGGCCGAGCCGCCTGATTAATTTGCCTATAACCGAGCCGCCAAACCAGGCCGCCGCCCAGGTGGATAGATAGCCGCCGGCTGCTCCGCCCAAGCCTGCCAGCACAAACAACCCTACTAATTGACCCGTTGGTAGATTTACCCAGAAATTTTCTCGGGCTGCGCCCAGATTCTTCAGGCAGGAGTTAACCACCTCCGCGTTGGCCCTATAATAGCCTGGTTCCGTCTGGCGACAGGCGTCCCAGCCTTGCAGGTCCTGCGTGTAAATATCCAGGTTATAGCGTGCTACGTAGTAATTATTGGCCATTGACAGAACGCAATAGCACGCACAGAAGATGCCTGCAGCTATCGCCAGGAAGAGCGTAATTTCACGCCATCTGCTTTTTACATTCATGGTCTTTTATATCCCCCCATACATATAATATAACTTATCTGCGCCGCGACACAAAGGCACGGAGGGAATCTGTGCGAAAGATCCCGGGTGCGTTTAGAAAATGCCGAATCCCGATACAATCGGGACATCGGGATTCCTTTTTGCGGCGCCTGGATCGTGGTTGGATTTGGCCTGGCTGACTGTGGAAGCCGGCGTCGAGAAAAATATGTCAAACAAAAAGCCCCTGGATCAGCAACTGCGAGACTATCCCTTTATCCAACTTCTGGTCATGTCTGGAATGCTCGCCTTGTGCATCACAGGGGCAACACACTCAAAAGCTCACGCAGCACAACTGGTGATTTCTGCCCCACTGTTTGTTCTCAGACGACTCTATTATCAAATCGGCATATTACGCTGTGATTCTTGAGCGATTATTTATCCCTGGCAGGCGGGCAAGGCAGCGTGGTTTAGCCCAGGTAAAAACGGCCGGCTGCCGGCAATCTTCTCACCTTCATTTACTTGCCCCAGCCTCTGTTTCCGCACCGGTGGGTCGTCCTCCCGTGCTCGGCAGTTTGTCCCAGTTAGCTCCGATAACACGAAACGACCCGATGAAAGCCCTATTTGTTCACAGAACAAAAAGGTCGAAAATTTTCGGCTTTTTTTCAATAGACGACGTCTTTTTTTGCATTAGCCTCGCACCAATTGCACCCGCACTCGCAGTCTGCTTAATTCTTACCGCCGAGCTCGCAGGGCGATCAGCCCCCCTGCTCGGGGAGCACGCTGAGTTTACCAATCTAAATTCTTCTCGGCGCCCCCCGCCTTCGCAGGGGTCCGCCTGTGGCGGATCATCCGCGCACGCGGGGATTCTCTGCGGTTAATTTGGCCGAGATGCGGTGATTGCAGCTGGTACGCGGATTTGATACACTTGCCTAAGACTGTGGGGACAGTAGATAAGGAACGTGCCGTGAAAAATAGTGCAGATGACACGGGCATTTTGAATTGTCGATTTTCGATTTTCAATTGTCAATCATCAATGAAAGAGCTGACCGGGCATATTTTTGACATTCAGAAATATGCCATACACGATGGCCCCGGCATCCGCACAACCGTCTTCTTCAAAGGCTGCCCATTGCGGTGCAGGTGGTGCCATAATCCCGAAAGCTGGAAGCCGCTTCCGGAGCTTGGCTTCCGAAAGAGCCGCTGCATCAGATGCGGTCAATGTGTGACAGTATGCCGGAATCAGGCTATTACGCTTGCAGAAAACGGACCGATTACCGATGCAGAAAAGTGTAAACTCTGTAGCGAATGTGTCGCCGCCTGCGTGGCAGGCGCCAGAGAGATTATAGGCCGGCAAGTGACCGTCGGCCAGGTCCTAAGCGAAGTGAAAAAAGACATCGTTTTTTATGACCAGTCTGCCGGCGGAGTGACATTCTCCGGAGGCGAGCCGCTTATGCAGGCGGATTTCCTTTTGGCGCTGCTGGAAAAATGCCGGAGCGACGAGATACACTCAGCCGTCGATACCACCTGCTATGCTGAGCCGGCACTTATCGAAAAAGTCGCCGAAAAGGCGGACTTATTTCTCTGTGATCTAAAGCACCTGGATAAAGATGCGCACAAGCGTCTTACCGGCGTGGATAATAATCTAATCCTACGCAACATTGAATGGCTCTCGAACACGGGCAAGGAAATAATAATCAGAATTCCAATCATTCCGGGATTTAACGACGACCGGACAAATATTACAATGACGGGCGAATTTGTGGCGTCTCTGCACGGCGTCCGCCGAGTCGACATTTTGCCGTTCAACCCCGGCGGCAGAGGAAAGTCGGCTCGATTACTGACAGACTACGATATTATCCGAGCCGAGATTCCTGACGCTGAGCTTATGAACAATATTGCAAATGCTCTTCGCGGCTTCGGCCTGGAAGTCAAGATGAATGGGTAGCGCTATGAATGAAAGAGTAGCGAAACTTCGTAAGCAGAGCGTTGAAACCAAGCCATATATTTCAACCGAACGCGCGGAATTGATAACCGAATTTTATCAGAGTGACATTCCCGCTCGCGAGTCTGCCGTCGTCTGCCGGGCACTGGCATTCAAACATCTAATGGAGAAAAAGACTATATGCATCAATGATGGTGAGCTTATAGTAGGCGAACGCGGTCCGGCGCCGAAGGCCACCCCGACGTATCCGGAGTTGTGCTGCCACAGTCTACAAGACCTGCGGATAATTAACAGCCGGGAAAAAACCTCTTTCGTCGTCACCGACGAAGTGCGAAAGGTTTACCAGGAGAAAATCATTCCTTTCTGGTCCGGCAAAACGATGCGGGAGAGAATTTTTGCCCTGATGGATAAGCAGTGGCATCGAGCCTTCGAGGCGGGCGTGTTCACCGAGTTTATGGAGCAGCGAGCTCCTGGACACGCAGTTCTGGGCGATAAAATCTACCGCAAAGGCATGTTAGACTTTAATCGCGACATCACAGAACACCGTGCGAAACTTGACTACCTGAACGACCCGCACGCCTACGAGAAAGACCAGCAGTATCAGGCTATGGAAATCTGTGCCGACGCCCTTATCACTTATGCCAAACGCCACGCGGATAAGGCGCTGGAGCTGAGCAGCAATGAAACCGATCCGGTTCGTCGGCAGGAACTGCAGCGCATCGCCCAGGTTTGCTCGTGGGTGCCGGCCAATGCGCCGCGTGACTTCCGGGAAGCCCTGCAGTACTATTGGTTCGTGCACCTGGGCGTGATCACTGAGCTAAATACCTGGGACTCTTTTAATCCGGGTCGCCTGGACCAGCACCTGCAGCCGTTCTATAACAAAGGACTCGCAGAGGGAGCTTTGACGATTGAGCAGGCAAAGGAACTTTTGCAGTGTTTCTGGATCAAATTCAATAATCAGCCTGCGCCGCCCAAGGTGGGAGTAACGGAAGAGCAAAGCGGCACATATACCGACTTTGCTCTTATTAACGTGGGCGGGCTGATACCTGCGGACGGCTCGGATGCCGTTAACGACCTTTCATATCTGATTTTGGATGTGGTAGAAGAAATGCGCCTAACCCAGCCCAGCTCCTGCATTCAAATCAGCAACAAAAATGCGGACCGATTCCTGCGGCGGGCCTGCCGGGTTATCCGCACAGGTTTTGGCCAGCCCTCGGTATTTAACACCGACGTCATCATCAAGGAGATGCTTCAGGACGGAAAGTGCATCGTGGACGCCCGCGGCGGCGGGCCAAGCGGCTGCGTTGAAGTCAGCGCATTCGGCAAGGAAAGCTGTATCTTAACCGGGTATATGAACTGGCCCAAGATTCTCGAGCTGGCGTGCAATAATGGTGTCGATCCGAAGTCGGGCGAAGAACTTGGCCCTCAAACCGGCGATGCCCGCAAGTTTACTTCATATCAAGAGTTGATGGATGCCTACAAACAGCAGCTTAAGTATTTCATTGACCTGAAAATCAAGGGCAACAACATCATAGAACGGCTTTTTGCCGGCTATTTGCCGGCTCCATTTATGTCCCTGCTGATAGACGACTGCATAGCCCGCGGTCTCGATTACAACAATGGCGGCGCACGATATAATACGACCTACATCCAGGGCGTAGGCATCGGCACAGTGACCGACTCGCTAACAGCGGTCAAGTATCATCTTTTCGACAAACAGGACCTTGGAATGGATGAGCTTCTTACCGCTATGGCGGCAGACTTCCAGGGGTATGAACAATTGCGGCATAAACTTTGGGAGCACTCACCAAAGTATGGTAACGACGATGACTACGCTGATGCCGTAGTGCAAGAGGTATTTGACGTCTATTACGAGCTATTGAATGGCCGGCCCAACACAAAAGGGGGCAGGTATCGTGTCAATCTGCTGCCCACAACGGTGCACGTTTACTTCGGCTCGGTAACCGGCGCACTACCCAACGGCAGAAGGGCCGGCGAGCCGGTCTCCGAGGGCATCTCGCCCAGCCAGGGCTGCGACACTAAGGGGCCTACCGCCGTGATTAAATCCGCCGCCAGGATCGACCACGCCCGTACCGGCGGGACACTATTAAATATGAAATTCAATCCACAGGTGCTGGCAGGCGATGATGGTATTGAAAAACTCGCTCATCTGATTAGGTCCTACTTTAAGCTCGACGGGCATCACATACAGTTCAACGTTATTGACGCCGAGACATTGCGACAAGCTCAGCAGCAGCCGCAGCAGTATCGTGACCTGATCGTCAGGGTTGCTGGCTATAGCGATTACTTCGTCGACGTGGGCAGAGATCTGCAAAATGAAATTATCGCCCGAACCGAGCAACAGTCATTCTGACCGATCCTTCGACCCGGCTCAGAGCCTGCCCCGAGCTTGCCGAGGGGACGGGCTTGCGGAGAATTCCAAATCCGCACAAAGAAAGATGGAGGCTTTCTGTGAAGACCACGTTAGTTATTGCTAATGCGTTTCTTGCGGCATTTCTGGTCGCCGGCTGCGGTCCATCTGTGAAAGAGACCGAATCCTTCGACCCGGCTCAGGCCCGTCCCGAGCAGGGCCGAGGGAACGGGCTTGCGCATTTCATCGAAGCTCATGTCGCAAAAGTAGAACCCTTGTCGACCCAAGTCAACCTTGCCTACTGGGATGCCTCTACCACCGGCAAGGCAGAAGATTACGACAGACTCAAGAGACTACAGTTGGGCATCCACCAGGTTTATGGTAATCGCGATGAATTCGCCCTGTTAAAGGAGCTGCGGGAATCCGGCGAGATAAAACAGGCTCCACTGTCCCGTCAACTGGACAGGCTTTACTACGCTTATCTGCAAAACCAGATAGAGCCGACATTGTCGAAAGAGATCGTTGATCTGGATGGCAAAATCCAGCAGACGTACAGCACCTTTCGCGGCACTATCGACGGCGAAGCGGTGACAATGAGTGACATTTACACCATTTTGACGACAGAAAAGGATTGCCGCAAAAGGGAATTGGCCTGGAGAGCCAGCAAGCAGGTCGGAAACGCAATTGCAGGCGACCTTATCCAACTGGTCAGGCTCCGCAATAAGGCCGCCCGAGAGCTGGGCTTTGATAACTACCACACGTTTTCGATAATCACCAGCGAGCAGAATCCGCAGGAGCTTGATCGAATCTTTGAGCAGCTTTACGAGCTAACCAACGGCCCCTTTGCCCGTTTGAAGGCTGAGCTGGACCGGGTTTTAGCCGACGCTTACGATATCAAGCCGGCGGACCTGATGCCGTGGCATTACCACGATCCGTTCTTCCAGAGAACGCCGCTGGTTTATGATTTGGATTTAGACCAATATTACCAAAGCCAGGATGTCCGCAAGCTGGCGCAGAGATTTTACGCCNNGCGTTGGTCTGCCGGTGGATGATATACTTGCCCGAAGCGACCTTTATGATCGCCCGGGCAAATATCCGCACGCCTTCAGCCACGACATAGACCGCCGAGGCGACGTGCGAATCTTGTGCAATCTGCAGAACACAGAGCGCTGGATGGAAACCATCCTGCACGAGCTGGGGCACGCAATTTACAGCAAGTACCACGATCAGAGCGAGCCTTGGCTGCTGCGGGAGCCTGCTCACAGCTTTACAACAGAAGGCATCGCCGTGCTGTTTGGCCGGCTCAGCCGCAACGCCGCCTGGATGCACGAAATGCTCGGCCCGTCGCAAACCTGCCCCGAGCCCAGCCGAGGGGTCGAGTATAAAGAGATTGACAAAGTCAGTTGGAAATATACACAATTTGGGCAGATACTCTTTGCCCGCTGGGCGATGGTTATGTACTACTTCGAAAAGCAGCTTTACGCCAATCCCGACCAGGACCTGAATAAGTTGTGGTGGAACTTGGTCGAGAAATACCAGTTGCTCAAGCGGCCGCCTGAACCGCTCGATGCAGGCTGGGCGTCGAAATTGCATTTTACGTCCGCCCCATGCTATTACCACAATTATATGCTCGGTGAAATCCTGGCTTCGCAGTTACATCACTATATTGTTCACAAAGTTTTGAAGCTCGAATCAGATAAGGGCGTCAGCTATGTCGACCAGGAGAAGATCGGCAAATACCTGCGCGAGAATGTTTTTGGACCCGGCGCCCGCTACCATTGGAACGAAATGATAGAGCGGGCAACGGGCGAGCCGCTGATGCCGAGATACTTCGTCGATCAGTTCATAAGATAGGATAACTTCGTAGTTTGGAGTTCATTGTTCATCGACGAACAATGAACGGTGAACAATGAACTATGAACTCATAAACTGATGATCTACTTAGTTGTCATCTTCGTCTACTTACTGACCTTGACCGGAATCGGGATTTACAAGTCCCGGCAGGTCAAGACACAGGCTGATTTTTCCGTAGCCGGCAGGTCGCTTGCACCCTGGATCCTGGTCTGCACAATGCTGGCTGCCTGGATCGGGACCGGCTCGATAGTGGGCAACGCCGGCAAAACATACCAGACCGGATTGGCTGCCCTCATCCTGCCGCTGGGCAGCGTTATCGGCATGATTATTCTGACGCGAATTGCACCCCGAGCCCGCGATTACGAAGTCTATTCGGTGCCTGAAATCATCGGATTGCGCTACGGTCAGGCAGCCCGGCTGCTGGCGGTGGCGGCCCTGGTGATAGCCTATATGGTGATTGTCAGCTACCAGTTCAACGCCGGCGGAGCAGTCCTGGAAGTGATACTAACCGACCAAGCCGGGCATCCGCTTCTAACTGCAAAGACCGCCACCATTATCGCTGCGGTATTCATCGTCATCTATACCATCTCAGCCGGCCTGATTGGCCTTGCCTACACCGATATAGTGACCGGCATCATTATCACTGTTTCTCTATTCGCTGCTTTGCCGGTTCTTTGGCTCAAAGCGGGCGGCTGGACAGGTATGGAGGCCGCATTTGCCGCGATGGGGAATAGGCCCAATCACATGAAGTTCTGGGGCGTCTACACAAATACGGAGATAATCAATTATTGCCTGCCGGTGTTCCTACTGATCATGGGCGACGCCAATCAGTATCAGCGTTTCTTTGCCAGCAAGGACGCCAAAGGCGCCAAAAGTGCCGTGACGTTTATGATACCTGCCGTGGCGGTGATTGAAAGCCTGATCATTCTGGAGGCCTGGATTTCCGCCAGCTTGATACCTAACGCCGCCCAGGGCAAATACGTGCTCATCTACGCAGCCAAGACCTTTATGCCGGCGGTGTTGGGCGTCCTCTTTCTGGTGACGGTGGTGGGCATAATCATCTCGACCGCCGATTCATTTCTGCTGGTCCCGGCAACTTGTGTTATTCGTGACGTTTATTTGAACTACATCAACCCGAAGGCGCCGGAAAAAAAGGTAATCCTCGCCAGCAGGATACTGGTGCTTGTCTTTGGCGTAATCGCATACCTCGTCTCGCTGGCTTTTGCCCAGTCCACCACCATTTTTGAACGAGCGCTTTACGCCTACACGATTTACGGCTCTGCAATTACGCCTTGCTTGGTGGCGGCCTTATTCTGGAAAAGAGCCACCAGAGCGGGGGCCATCGCCTCAATCATCTTAGGGACAGTGACGGCGATTGCCTGGGCGGAACTGTTCAAGTCCGGCAGGAGCCCCGACTGGATCGGGGGTCCTGGCGGAATGGATCCCGACTGGATCGGGACCCTGCCCGGCTACATTTCCGGTTTGGATGCGGTGCTGCCGGCTATAACCGTGTCTGTAGGCGCTCTTATTCTGGTAAGTTTGCTTACGAAAAAGCCAAAAACTTAAAGCGTCCACCCGTTTTATGTTTTCAAGAGACACATATTTGCAGAGAAGACAACGCCTAAGGCAACAAGTCTCTTCGGGGCTGATCCTGTTCCTGGGCAACCAGGAAAGCCCGATGAATTATCCCGACAATCCGTATCCGTTCCGGCAGGATAGTTCGTTTCTCTACTTCTTTGGGCTGGATTTTCCGAACCTGGCGGCCGTCATAGACATTGACCAGGCCACTGATTGTGTCTTTGGCGACGACCCGACGATGGACCAGATAATCTGGATGGGACCGCAACCATCCTTGAAGGACAGATGCGCGAGCGTCGGCATTTCCAATACTGCCCCACTGGATCAGTTGCAGACGCTATTGAAAAAAGCTGTGAACCAGAGTCGATGTATTCATTTTCTTCCCCAATACCGAGTAGATATCATATTGCTGACCAAACAGTTGTTGCCGATAGAACCTTCTGAAGCATTGATAAAGGCTGTTGTCGCCCAGAGGTCATCAAAAACCGCAGAAGAAATCGAGCAAATTGAGACGGCCCTGGAGATCTCCTATGAAATGCACACAGCAGCAATGAAAATGTCAAAGCCCGGAGTCTTTGAACGAGAAGTCGCCGGAGCGATGGAAGGGATTGCTTTATCGCGGGGCGGACGCCTGGCTTTTCCTACGATCTTCTCCATTCACGGAGAAACGCTCCACAACCATTATTACGGTAACATAATGAGAGCCGGTGACATTGTGGTAAACGACTGCGGCGCCGAATCGCCTCTGCATTATGCCGGCGACGTCACAAGGACGATTCCTGTCGGCGGCAAATTCTCACCACGGCAAAGAGACATCTATAACATAGTCCTTGCCGCACAGCAAAGAGCGATTGAGGCGGTTAAGCCGGGCGTCGAATTTAGAGAAATCCATCGCCTGGCCTGCACCATCCTGGCATCGGGCCTTGCAGATTTCGGCCTATTAAAAGGCAACATCCAGGAAGCTGTTGATGCCGGGGCGCACACGTTGTTCTTTCAGTGCGGACTCGGCCACATGTTAGGGCTGGACGTTCACGATATGGAAGCTCTGGGCGAAGACTACGTGGGCTACACTGATAGTATCCGACGGAATCCCGAATTTGGATGGAAATCCTTGAGGCTTGCCAGAGCACTTGAGCCAGGTTTTGTAATAACGGTAGAGCCGGGCGTATATTTCATACCGGAACTAATCGACCGATGGAAAGCCCAGAATAAGTGCGCCGACTTTATCAACTACGATAAGGTGGAAAGATACAGGGACTTCGGCGGCATTCGTGTCGAAGACGATGTTTTAGTCAGCGATGATGGGCATCGGATATTGGGTAAGCCGATACCGAAAACCGTTGAAGAAGTGGAAGACTTTAGATGAAGCATTCTATCCATATTTGCAAATTTGTTGTCGTCCTGCTACTACTACCGACGGGCGTAGCTCGGTCGCAAGCCTGCCCCGAGCCAAGCACCGCCCTGAGAGCAGTGGCGAAGGGTCGAGGGGGAACATTGCAGGATTATCAGCGGGCGGTGAAAATTCGCTCGACATTCAACAAGCTCGCTTTCAAAACCAGAGTGGAGCCGCACTGGATAGCGGACTCGCCTCGCTTCTGGTATCGCAACGAAACCCGCCAGGGCAAGGAATTCATACTCGTAGACGCAGAAAAAGGCGCACGCGGCCCGCAGAGTTTCAGCACGCCCAAGGCGTTCAGAGCTTATTACAACGCGCAATCAGTAGCTGAATTGGGCTTTTTGGTAATAATGGTGGATGGCTTGGGCATGGGCGGTCCCGATCCAGTCGGGATCACGATTACTCATACAAAAACCTCGGCCCCTGCTTCCGCAGGGGCAAG
>JAFNGF010000306.1:273-3120 GCA_017885385.1 Planctomycetota bacterium | reverse complement strand
GTCAGATAGAAGCAGGGGATTTCGCGCTTGGATTTGAGCATTTTTTCTGCGGTTATTCGCTGGAGTCTGTTTAGAGGTATAGTTTGTCCGAGCTTGACCTCGGCGGCAGCGGCAGCCGGCTCAGCGGCCTTGACCGGCTTTGCGCCGGCGGCATCTTTGACGTCTTGCTCGGTGATCTTACCTGCGGGGCCTGTGCCGGTGACTTTTGCCAGGTCCACGCCGAGCTGCTCGGCTAATTTTTTTGCCCGTGGTGATGCCATTACTTTGCCTGCCGGCTTGGTCGGGCCCGTTTCCGTGCCAGCGGGTTTGGCAGCCGAAACTGCGGGTGCGGCTTCTGCAGCGGCAACAGTAGCGGACGCGACGCCTTTGAGCGAATCAATGAAGTTTTGCGGTACTTGTTCATCCTTTTCGCCCAGAATCAGCACCGGCTCACCAACAGGCAGTGTCTGACCTGCTTCAGCCAGGATGTGCTTGACGAAGCCGTCGGCGGGTGATTCCATCTCCAGCGTTGCCTTGTCGGTCTCTATCTCAAAGATTATGTCGCCTCTCTTGACCACATCACCAACGTTGACCTTGCAATCAACGATGGTTCCTTCTTTCATCGTTTCGCCAAGCTGTGGTAATCTTATTTCTCTTGCCATGCTAAAATCCTCTTTCGCACCGTGTACATCACATTGCCTCTAAACCCGCGGTAAAACCGCAAAATACAACCCCGCAATAAATTGCGGGGCTAAATATTTAGCCCCCAAATTTATTTGGGGGTTTTCCTTCTCCGCGTTGCACACGGGGTCTACCGACAACCTTTCTGACCGCCGCGACAATTTGTTCGACGCTTGGAATACTTGCGTTTTCCAGCGGCTCACTCATCGGCGGCGGCGCATCGAGCGCTGCCAGATTGATTGGCGCCGCGTCAAGGTAATCGAAGCCGTGTGAGCCGTCGCTAAACCGGAATTCCATAAAGCGGCAGGTTATCTCTCGGCCTGCGCCGCAAGTGCCGAAACCCTCGCTTACGGTGATCAATCGCCCGGTCTTGCGAACCGATTCGGCTATCGTCTCTATGTCCAGCGGCTTGAGCGTTCTCAGGTCGATCACCTCGGCGTCTATGTCGTATTCGTTTGCCAGGATTTTTGCTGCATCCAGCGAGTACATTGCCATTCTGCTGTAGCTGACTATAGTGGCATCCTGGCCCGGCTTTTTTATATCTGCCACCCCCAGCGGGATGATGTAATCGCCCGGCGGGACAGGACCAGCCTGGCCGTAGGTTGCCTTGTGCTCGATAAAGACGACCGGATTGTCACTGCGGATAGCTGCCTTGAGCAGACCCTTGGCATCGTAAGGCGTCGATGGCATCACGACGTATAAGCCCGGCGGATGCATCAGCCAGGCCTCCAGCGATTCAGAATGATGGGCAGCGATACATCTGCCGACCCCGCCTTCGGTTCGCAGCACCATCGGCACCTTCGCCTTTCCGCCGAACATATACCGGTTGTAAGCGCCAACGTGAACAAGCTGGTCGAGCGCTATCGTAATAAAATCCACGTACATAATTTCAGCAACCGGGCGCATACCACGAAGAGCCGCGCCCACAGCGGCGCCGGCGATAGCGGCCTCCGAAATTGCCGTGTCAATGACCCTTTCTTTGCCGAATTCCGTCAGCAGTCCCCGTGTGGCCTGGTATGCTCCGCCATAGAGGCCGACATCTTCGCCCATCACGAAGACCCGCTCGTCTCTTCTCATCTCTTCGGCCTGGGCAGCCGAGACGGCCTGTGCTATATTCATTATGTCCATGCCGAACTGCGATTTGATTACCGCTTTTGCCTGCTCGATGGCCTCTTTCTTAGTTTTAGCGCCGGCCTTTGCCGCAGCAGCCTCGAAGGCGGCGGTCGCCTTCATAACATTGGCAGCGGTGTTTTTTTCGGACTCTATAAGCTCAGGCGGGTACGTTTCATCGACATATACATCTTTTGCCACATCGGCAGGATTGGGCCAGGGGCTATCCATGCCGAACTTGGTTGCCGTCTCAATTGTATTGAAGGCTTTGTCTTTTATCCGGTCCAGCTGTTCTTGTGTGCAGAGTTTTTCGCTGAGCAGTTTTTCGCTAAGGACGATAATCGGGTCGCGCTCGTGCCAGGCCTTTTCTTCTGCCTTTGTGCGGTAGGCACGCGGGTCGCTTCGGCTGTGGCCATACCAGCGGTAAGTTTTGGCCTCGATCATCGTCATTTGGTTTTCTTTCCGGGCTGTTTCTACCGCCCGGCGGACGGCAAGATAAACCGCAACGACATCTTGCCCATCGACTATCATCGCGGGCACGTCGTAGGCAGCCGCCCGCTGGGCAATGTCTTCGATGCTGCTTGCCCTGTGCGTGCCTTCGACTTCGCTGCCGGAGAACGGCACGCTCATTCCATAAAGGTTATTTTCGATTATTGCTACCAGAGGCACCTTCAAAGTGGCGGCCATATTCATCGACTCGTGAAAGCTGCCGCAGTTTGTGGAGCCGTCCCCGAAGAATGAAAGCGTCACTTTGCCGCTCTTTTTGAATTTTTCCGCTAAAGCGGCTCCGACGGCAGCCGGTTGATTGCCGCCGACAATGCCGGTCGAGCCCAGGTTGTTCTGCCTATCTACTTCAGCGATGTGCATTGAGCCGCCTCTGCCCCTACAATAGCCGGTTTCTTTGCCCATCAGCTCAGCCATCATCCGGTTCCAGTGGTTCTGGCGGTCCTGTTCCGTGTCGGCGTATTTGTTGCCGATAGCACCGCAGTGGCCGTGACCCCGGTGGGTCGAGCCGATTACATCGCCGCGCTCGATAGCGGCAATGGCGCCGACTGCGACCGCCTCCTCGCCGGCGTA
>JAFNGF010000306.1:0-239 GCA_017885385.1 Planctomycetota bacterium | reverse complement strand
TCCTCAATACAAAAATTCATACTGCTAATCTCCTGTCGAAATTGCCTTGGAACGCCAAACACATCCCTCGCCCGTCCTTCGCTCCTCTATCGGCTGGTTCCTGCCTTCGCGGCGGTTGACGAGGCACGACCCACGAGGGATGAGCCTGGAGGCCTTCAGCAGCAACACCAAAAAGGATAGTAATATAGCAAGGTTTGGGGGGCGCAAACAAGTAAATTCGCATTGCAGTCGCGTATTTT
>JAFNGF010000305.1 GCA_017885385.1 Planctomycetota bacterium | reverse complement strand
ACCATATCGAGCAGCGCTTCGATGCGCATCTTCCGCACTTTGGCCGGCAGAGCAAATAACCTGCCGTAGAAATCCAGCGTTTCGCGGGCATTCAAATACTTGTAGAGATACGACTCTTCGGGCAGAAAGCCGATTCTGGCGTTGATTTTTGTGTTGGAGGCGTCGCCGCCAAGAACCACTGCCCGTCCCTTTGTCGGGTACAGCAGACCCAGCAGCATTTTCAGCGTGGTTGTTTTGCCTGAGCCGTTGGGCCCCAGTAGGCCGAACACCTCGTTCGCCTTCACCTTCAAGTTCAAGTCGTCAACGGCACAGACTTTGTTCCGTCCCCACCAGTCGGAAAAAATCTTAGTCAAAGAGAAGGTCTCGACGGCGTATTGCATGGTTAATGGTTCCCGTTTAGCCCCCCGACCTGTCGTCTGGTCGGGGGGTTTTTTAGTCGAAGACCCCGCCATAGTGATGGCTGGGTTAACCGCCCCCCGACCGTGTCGTTCGTGTCGGGGGGTTTTCAAGCTCCTCGCCATAGCGGACAAGGCGAGCACTATTGAAAACTACGATCAACGTCCCCAGAAAATGCAGCACCGCGGCATAAACTGCCGACAGCCACGCTGCCGATGCTGCGGCCACACCAAGAAGAATGAATATGATTCCGAAGGAAAGGTTCTGGGTGATAACCCCTCTGGTTTTCCGTGAAAGCCGCACCAGATATGGCAGCCGTCTCAAATCGTCGCTCATAAGCGCAATAGAGGCGGAATTTATGGCGATATCGCTGCCCGCGGCACCCATCGCAATACCCAGGTCGCCCGCTGCCAGCGCCGGCGCATCGTTTATGCCGTCGCCGACCACCGCCACGGTATGCCCATCCTTTTTGACCTGCTCGACTATTTGCAGCTTATCGGTGGGCAAACACTGCGCCTTTACGTCCGTGCAGCCCAGCTCAACGGCTACACGGTTGGCAACTTCCTGCCTGTCGCCGGTGAGCATTGTCATTCTTTTGACGCCGAGCTTAAGTAACTCATCAACCGCCTGGCGAGCCTCCGGACGGGTCTTATCCTGCAATCCGATCCAGCCAAGGCACTTGCCATTTTTGGCCACATAGAGTGTGCTAAAGCCCTGCTCTTCATGCAGACCGGGGTCCGGCACGTTGACTATAGCTACGTTGTTCTCTTTTAGAAAAGTGTCGCGGCCCACGATGATTTTTGACGAATCGACAGTGGCAGTCACACCTTTTCCCGGGGTTTCCCGGAAGTCGTCCACTGTCGGCAGCGAAAGGTTTGCCTCTTTCGCTACATCCAGCAGCGCTCTTGCCGCCGGATGCCTGCTCATCTGCTCGGCGCCGGCGGCGCTACTCAACAATTCAGCCGGCTCAACCTTCTCGGCGGGCGTCAGTTTTGTCACGTACAGGCGTCCTGTCGTTACCGTGCCCGTTTTGTCGAATATCAGTGCGGTGATTTTTCCGGCAATCTCAAGGTCGGCGACGTTCTTAATCAGGATGCCGAGCCGGGCCGAGGCGGAAATCGCCGCCACCATTGCCGTCGGCGTAGCCAGAATCAATGCACACGGACAGGAAATAACCAGTATTGTGATCGCCCTATTGACGTCTTTGGTGAAAAATAGGACTATGCCCGCAATCATCAAAATCGTCGGCGTGTACCATCTGACATAGCGGTCGATTATCCGCATTATGGGGATTTTAGTCTGCTCGGCCTGCATAATCAGCGACTGCACTTTGCCAAGAGTAGTGTCCCTGCCGGCTTTGGTTACTGTGATATCCAGTACACCGGTGAGGTTATTTGTGCCGGCAAAGACCTGCATTCCGGGTACTTTATCAACAGGCAAGGATTCACCGGTTATGGTGGCTTCATTGACCGAGCTGAGTCCTCTCGTAACTTCGCCGTCTGCCGGTATGTTGTCGCCAGGCCGGGCCCGAATATAATCGCCGGGCTTTAGACTGCTGACTTTAACTTCTCTTTCGCCGCCTCCAGTGTCGATGATAGTTGCCTTAGTAGGCGTCAATTTGATAAGAGCCTCGATTGACGCCCGAGCGCCCAGAGCGGTACGTGTTTCAACAAGCTCGCTTAGGAGCATAAAGAATGCAACTACACCGGCTGCGACATAGTTCTGCGTTGCAAACGCGGCAATGACCGCCAGCGCCACCAATTCATCCATGTGGGCTTCTTTTCTTATGAGGCTCCTTACCGCGTGCAGGACAATCGGTGCGCCGAGCAGCACTGCAGCGACCATTGCCAGAAAGTCGGTGTTGAAACTGGTCCGGCCGTAGATGAGCCTGGCAATACCGCTATTTATTAGCAGCATTCCGCCGGCCAACGTCCCCAGAAGTGCCACGCTTACGCGCACCTGCTTGCCGTGCGTGTGCTCGGCGGCAATATCCTCCTTAAAATGTAAATGCTCGTGAGCCATAATCTCGTATCTCGTATTGCGTATAGGCATCCGGCGCCGGTTATTTCTCCTTCTCGGACTTCGGCTTTATTGTCGGGTCCCTGTTTGCCAGAACTCTGATTTGAACATGCCTGCCGTGCTCGGTCGGCTGAATAATGAACTTCTCGTCGGCATTGCTAAGAATACGCTGAATCGCATCCCAGTAAATTTGCCGGACAACCAGGTCGGGACGCTTGCGATATTCGGGCAGTATCTGTCGCAAATAGTCGGCATTGGCTCTGGCAGTCTCCACGACCTCTGTTTGGTACGCCCGTGCCTCGTCGATTCTTTTCTGTGCCGCTCCGGCTAATTCCGACCACAATAGCTCCTCCTGCTCTTGGCTCACATTTTGGTCATGAAGGGCTGTAAATAGTTTCTCAGCGACCGGCCCGGCAGCTTCATTGAGGGTCTTTTCAGCGTAAGTCCTGGCTTGGCTTATCGCCTTTTGGCTGTCCTGACTTGCCTTGATGGCAGCCTGAAATGCCGCGTCAACCTGTCGAGGCCAAGTCTTGTCGGTCATCTGTACCGATACAATTTTTATGCCGCTTTCTATCTTGTCCAGTTTTTCCTGCAGCAGCTTTCGGACGTGCTCCGTCACTTTTGCAACCTGCTCGAACATAACGTCGTCAATCGTGTAGTTGACCAGTGCGGCTACAACCGCATCGCCGGCGATATGTCCCAGCAGGCCGGTGACATTTTGGGTTATAACGTCGGCGTAATTCTGCCCGCCCGGTATGTTTTCCAGGTCTACATAGGTGTTTCTGAAGAAAAGCTGCGGGTCATCAATTTTGTAAGTTAGCTGCCACTTGCAGTGGACAAGATTATAGTCGCTGCCCGATGCGTTTGTGACATCGCCGCTATCCATCTCGCTTGGTATAATGCAGTAGCCGTCTGTCACAGGATCCAACGTTTCTGTCACCGGGGCCCTCTCTTTTGGGCCTTCGCCCAGCAAGTCGCGCGTCGTTTCACGATACCAGAATGAGCTGATGGCCAGATTCACCTTTTTCGCCACAGGGATTCTAATAATTTCTTCTACAGGGTACGGGAATACCCAATGCAGACCCGGACCGAGAACTCTTTCCTCGCCCACGCCTCGAATTCTTCCAAACCGCAACACGAGTGCCTGCTCATCGGAGCCAACTGTTTTGAAGCCCGAAGCGAGGAATACAACCACCAGCACAATCATTATGATTTTTAGAATGACAAAGCTGACCCTCAGAGCCTCGGACAGAGACTTGGCGGCGGCGTCCTGATCATCCCGGGCACGGCCGCCGGCTGACTTGGCCTGTATTTGCTCGTCACTATTGTAGTTTTGTTGTGCCATTGTAAAAGCGGTCTTATTTAGAGGGGGCTATTTCTTTAGTCTGTTCGCCGGCTCCAAAGTCGGGCATTTCCTTAAGCAGCTTAAAAGGCTCTGAATCAGCAGGTATGACAATCGTAGTCCTTTCCTTCAGCATCTCTTCAAGGGCCTCGATGTTCCGCAAGAATATCGCCAGCTTAGGTTCTTCTTCCAGCATTTTGTAATATTCTGCGGCTTTAGCGTCACCCTGGCCGCGTATCGCCTTTGCTCTTGCCTCTGCCGCAGCAAGCAGGATTCTGGTCTTTGAATCGGCATCGCTTTTTACCTTGGTCGCCTCAGCGTTTCCCTGCGTGATCGTTTCCTCGGTTTTGCGGTTTCTTTCAGCCTTCATTCGCTCAAAAACGCTTTTGCTGACATCGGCACTGAGTTTCAACTGTTTTATGCCGAGGGCTTTGATTTCAATGCCGTAGGCATCTCTGACGGCTGGTTTAAGATCGGCGAGCATCTCCTCTTCAATTTGCTTAAACTGTATCTTCGAGGGGTCGCTGTTTACGAACTCACCGAATTCGTGTCGGCCAATGGCTCTATTCTGCGTGTCGCTGATGTGCCCGTACAATTTACTCTTGGCGTCCTTGATAGTGCCGACGGCATTGAAAAACCTCAGCGGCTCGGCGATTTTCCAGACCACGTAAGTGTTCACGATGATCGGCACAGCTCCTTTAGTTGTGGTCTCGCCCAGGTCGGCTTCAAAGACCATCATCCGCGAGTCGAATTTGTGGACTCGTTGAATGGGAGCAGGCCATTTGAAGTACCAGCCGGGCTCGGTGATTTCACGTGTCGGCTTGCCAAAAGTGCTTACCAGGGCCGACTCTATTTCCCTTACCTGGAATGAGACAAGGTATAGGCCCATCACCGCAACTATCAATATGGTAAAGATTGTGACAGCCACACTTTTCATTTTTCGCTGCTCCCCGGTAATCCTGCCAGATCATACACACTTGGTGTTTGTTTTTCCTGCAGGTCGATGATGAATACCTGCTCGTCATTGGGATCGGCGACTACGACAAATTTTCGTATCTTGGGCAGGGCCTTTTCTAAAGCCATTAGTCTTGGCTCGCGTTTATATATTTCTTTCGCCGCTCTATACGCCTTAACCTGGCTGGCAAAGCGCTCGCCGGTTGCCTTAGCCAGTATTGCTTTTTCAAAGGCATAACTCTGTGCTTCTGCCAACCTTGAAAAGATATCGCCCTTAGCCTGTGCGAAGGCCGAATCCAAATCGTTGCCCAGTTTTTCGAGCTGCTCAGAATCGC
>JAFNGF010000304.1 GCA_017885385.1 Planctomycetota bacterium | reverse complement strand
CCTTTGGTGTAGTCGAGGCGGTCGATCGAGAGGACGATTTTGAAGTTCTCCAATGCTTTCCAAGATTCGTCTTTTTGGGAGCCCGAAGTCGCTGCCTCAGCTTGGAATTTTTGGAAGTCGATGCCCATCGGGAAAGTATCAACCTTCACGAGTCGGTCGGGAAGAAGGATATTTCCCATATTATGTTCGTAACCCAAGATACGAAGGACGCACCGCAGAAAATACTGGGTGTAGTCGTATGTGTGAAAGCCGATGAGGTCGGCTCCTAATAGACCTTGTAGTATCTCGGAACGCCATGTCATTGGAAGAAGTCGAAATAGCTCAAAAGATGGGAAAGGTATGTGAAGGAAAAAGCCTATGGGAACGTGCGGCTTTTTATCTCGCAGCAGTTTTGGCAGCAGCATAAGGTGGTAGTCGTGTATCCACACCACATCGTNNTCAGGTGATAGTCGTGTATCCACACCACATCGTCAGGCTGCATTACATCAATGACAGCCTCGCAGAAGATTTGATTCACGCATTTGTAGTGGAGGTAGAAGTCGTTCTGGTAGACGGCGTAGGTGGGGAAGTAGTGAAACAGGGGCCAGATTGTCTTATTACAGAACCCATAGTAGAATTTTTCCATTGCCCTTTCCGTCAGAAAGACGGGGTACGCACGGAATTGGGATAAAACCTTAGACTTTACTTGTTCCTGCAACTTATTTTCGACAGTTACGCCCGGCCAGCCGACCCATACGTAGTCGGACTTGGCAAAAGAGGAGCCTTTCAAAGAATCCAAGTACGCGCTCAAGCCTGAGACAAGACCTCCGGCGCTTCCTTGGAACTTTAGCTCACCTTTTTCTTGCGTTATCACGATGGGCAATCTATTTGAAACGACCAGTAACCGCATCGGCAGTCTCCTTGGTAAAAACCCCACCATCACTTTGATTATATGCTGAGATATCAGCGACCGCAATGTTTTCTCTGGGGGAAACAGTGCCTTGAGGTTCTGAAAGACTAACCGCAGAGCACGCCGATACCACTGAGATTTAAAATAAGGAGCGTTTTCTCTGCGACCTCTGCGGTCTCAGCGGTAAAGAAAATAAAGAGCAGCCGGATGGAGTTAAGGTGCGCTGCTTTCGAGCCAGTGGTCGGCAAGAGCAGCGAGGTCAAACAAGTTGACCATGCCGTCGGGCCGAGGCGGCGCTATGTCAGCTCGTGGATTCCAATTGAAGGATTCTGAGTTTGTCAGCCAGGCTTCTGCCAGTGCAGCCAAATCCAGAGAGTTCACAACGCCATCGCCAGCTCCAGGTGCAATGTCGCCGACAATTCGCGGGAGGATAGGCTCGAATTCCAGGCGGGGCTGACCTTGGCCCGGCAGGCCTCCGCCGCGAAATACAAGGTTGAAGTCGACAAAGAGATTCGTACCTATAATGCCGTCCAGGATTCCGCCCTCGGGTGAAGGAGCATCAAACATGAATACGGGAACGTTGGTGAACCTAAGCCACTGCGGCGTGGCGACAAGGTCAAGCGAATCAATATAATAGCCGGGCGCTATGATCGTTTCGCCGGTGGCGATCAATATCTCAAGCTCAAACTCGGGAGCATTTGGATTCAGTCCTAATCGGGCACCAATGGGTTCACTTACAAATGTGTAAGTGCTACCCGTGTCAAACATAAAGCCGTCCTTGTCAACCGCACTTCTGCCGCCATCGGCCAGATCGACACTCGAGACAAAAAAGAGGCTCTGTGTCGGCAATAGTCCCGTTATCACGGACGGACTCAAAGGGGCGCCAAAATCCGGATCGAACGGGTCGAATATATTAGGGAAGTATTGGACGGCAACTGCTCCGAGCGGTCGCAGCTCCAGAGGTATCTCGCTGCCGTAGCTCGGAACGTCCGGGTCATCGTGTGCATAGAAGCGTATGTCTGGGGCGAGCAGCTTAGTCCCGTCGCGGGTGATAGTAATCGGCCTATCGTTGCGGATAACTGCGGCCAAATAGACGGAAAGCGGCGTTCCAATAGTGGTGAGCAAGTCCGGCGATTCAACGGGGTCGCCTACAATGATGGAAGCGTTGGTCTGGCCGAGCATAGCGGAGTCATCCAGGAGCAGTCCGTTCGGCTCAATAGCACCGAGTCCATCAATAAAAACCCCCAACGGCTGACTGACCAAGGCATTAACTATGCCGGTCACACCCATCAACTGTATCACGTTCGAGGTAACAAGACTATGGTCGATAAGACCTAATCGAGCGGCGTCTGTGCTGCCCATCACGTGGGCGCTGGCTCCCGTATCAAAGATGGCAACAGCGTAGTCAGTCTCCGGGGCAGGGGTCAGATAATTGCCGATAACAGAGCTGCTCGGTACGGCGTCCATCTCGAGCTCTCCGGAACGCTCATCGGTAACGGTGACGGTGATCCAGGACAGAAAGCCGCCTAACGCAGGTGAGTCGACAACAGCAGCACTTATCGGGTCAGCAGCTTGCATCGTCAAAGGCACCACTCCCGAAGCAGCTTTTGTCTGCAGAACATCCTTGTGCGGGCGTGCCGGTCTGCCGCCAACCTGTTCGCAAAGAAGTGGTGGACATCGTCCCTGAGGATAGCTGATGGCTCGAACGCGGGCAACCGCAGACATAGGCTGGTTAACCTCTCGGCGTACCCAGCCGGGCCGATCAGCCCGATCGACCGCACTCGCCCATGCGATGGCCGCCGGCAGCAGAACGAGCCATACCTGAATCCACCTGTGTGCACTTATTTTTCTCATTTTGCCCTTCTCACACAGCCATATTATAGCACGTAACGGCTTATTTTGCACACAGAAAAATGTGGAATCGCCCGCGGCGAAGGCGCCTCTTGACAATGCTGCCTGCGTGCAATATAATCCAAATGTCATCCTGGGAGCAGAAAGCCTTAGCCCTGAGCGAAAAAAGCCTGCCCTGAACCGAAGACGGAGGACAGAGGACAGAAGAC
>JAFNGF010000303.1 GCA_017885385.1 Planctomycetota bacterium | reverse complement strand
GGATTCGACCGTCAGGCCTATTATAGCGGGTCTGTCGGGTTACTGCGACGCTGGGGCTGCCAGACAGATTTGCACAGTGCCTTTGCTCTACTCAATAAATATAGCGACAGAAAGGCCGACTCCGCCGAAGCGGCTGCGAAGGCTGGAACTGACGCAAATATGGTTGCAGGAGCAGTTATCTTCACAGACGGCCAGGCCGCGGATAAGAACATCGAGACGTATCCGCCTCTTAGCCCCCGCCTGTCGGCGGGNNACCCCGGCCAGTGGCCGGGGCTAAATTGTCAAACGGGAAAGATTTTCAGATTGTTCTTGTCGGCCTGGGTTCCAGGCAACCGCAAAGGGACATAGCGATAAGGTCGATAACCGCACCGTCAAGGGTTGCAATTGATACCGCTTATAACGTGCAGGTCGCCATCTCTGCCAGAGCTTTGAAGGATGAGCCGGTCACAATCGAGCTGCTCCAGGACAATCGTATAATAGATTCCAACCAGTTGTATCCGCATAAACTTTCGCCAGGCAAAAATAGATATTCTCAGTCGCGTTTTGAACCTTATGAAACGATAGTCGAGTTTACAGTGGGCGCGGACACTCTGGGCAGCCACACGCTTTCGGCCCGCGCCAAGCCGCTCGAAAAAGAGGTGAATCCGGCCAACAACCAGCGCAGTACGGTGGTGGAGGTGACCGAAGAGCAGAAACTTAAGGTGCTTTTTTACTGCCAAGTGGCCAATTTCAACGTTGGCAAGATACGTCAGGCTTTAGCCCGAGACGACAAGATTCAATTAGACCTGGGCTTGGATGCGATAAAGAACCCTGCTCTATCCGAGGACGCAATGCAAACGTGCGGCTATACGAAGCTGCCCGATAGGCGCGAAGAACTCAACAAGTACGACATCATAATTCTTGGACCCTGCAACGCGGGCAGCTTAACGGACGCACAGGTCGACGGCCTGTACAGTTTTGTCGTCGATAGAGGCGGCGGACTTATCCTGCTGCCGGCAAGGGCAGGATCAGCCGGCCAAATTTGGACAAACGACAAAATTCAATCGCTGATGCCGGTTATCATCCCCGACTCGTCGGGGCTGAGCCAGACTGATAATTCGGGCCATATAGAACTGACATTTGAGGGAATTGACAGCAAAATAATTAGCCAGACAGACCCCGACTTGATCGGGGATGCACTGATCTCGGCATATTGCCGAATTACCGATACCAAGCCCGCTGCGAGCACACTGGCTACGGTCCGAGACACGCCGGTTATCTGCGTGCACCGAGTCGGCAGGGGCAGGGTCTGCCTGATTAACATCTCGCAACCTTTTCTGCTATACCGGCAAGATCACAACGGCGGATTACTCCAGAAATTGATGTCAGGCTTAACTTCATACGTGGGCAGAGTCGCTAATGTTGAAGCCGGCGTCGAGTTATTTGCGCAGCGCGTCGGCGAAGAATCTGACAAGGTCAGGTTCAGTGCGTACGTGTGTGACAAGTCGTTTGCCCCGGTCAGCGGCGCCAACGTACTGCTTAATGTCAAAGGTCAGGCTCTGAGCATGAACCAGGCCAGTCCCGGATATTATGCTGCCGAAATAGAAAATGCCGGAGACCAAAGCATTGTGGCAACAGCCCAGGCAGAGATCAATGGCGTCTTTCTCGGCGAAAAGACTATCGCGGTAAATCTGCCGCCGGTGCAGACTGAAATGGCCGAAACCGAGCCTGACGAGGAGTTTCTTCACGCACTGGCAAAAAGGCTCAACGGCAAATACGTTCACGTTGAGGACCTGGCCAAAGACAGCGCCCAGATGTTTCAGGCTCAAGTGCAAATAGGCAGCGAGACCCGTATGACGAGCGCCTGGCCTACGTGGCTATTGCTGCTTCCTTTGTGTTTGCTGCTTAGCATCAGTTGGTACTTAAGGCGAGCAATCGGTCTGGTATGAAAACCTCGATGAGCAATATACAACGAATTTTAGTGCTAAGCCTCTTCATCTCTTCGGGCAAATTGCCGGTCATGCAGGCGCGTGGTGCAGAAACCAGCCAGGCGTCCGCAGATATCAAGAATACTTACGCCCTAATTGTCAGCGGAATGAATAAAGACCCGAACGACCGCCTGGCCAAAGACAGAATCGTAACGAATCTGCGCAAATTCTTCCTCAGCGATGCCAGGCTCAGACCTGAGCATGTATCTATCCTGGTGGCTGATAATCATGTCACCCCGAGCGCAGTCGAGGGGTCGGCGGTGCGCGAAGGCGCAAGGACGTCGACCGTAGATAATTTGAGCCAGACACTTGCTACATTCGCTGCGAAGATTCAACCCGCGGACAGATTCGTATTCTACTACACAGGCCAGGCAAATACTGTGGCCGGCAAGCTGCGGCTGAACTTGCCTGGGCAGGACATAACGCACCAGGGCCTGGCAGAGTGCATAAACCAGATCAAGGCATCTTCAATGATGATAGTGTTGGATTGCCCCGGGGCCGGTCTGGCTGCCAAAGCCATTACGGGCAAAGGCAGGATCGTAGTATGTGGCTGCGAAGCCCAGCAGCATTACAGCACCAAATTCGGCGAGTATTTTGTGCCGGCATTAGCTGACCCCAATAGCGATACAGACGGCAACGGCAAAGTATCGGTTCTGGAGGCGTTTACTCTTGCTTGCAAGCAGTCGGAAGACTGGTACCGCCAGCGAAACTTACTCAAGACTGAGACGCCCGTGCTGGAAGATAATGCAGATGGTGTCCCAAGCCCACAGCCGTGGAGATACGAATCCGACAAGGCAGACGGCCTTTTAGCCTCGAAGCTCTTCCTGGTGAGCCGAATAACGAATGGATCCGCCAGACGGACGGCGGATGGAGGTTAGACTATGGGCAAACAGCCTGGCACAATAAACCGAAGAGACTTCCTCAGAATAGCAGGCAGCGCAGCTATCAGCACCACCTTAGCAGTAAGCGGCGTCGTTTCGGTCGCCGAACGAATAGCCTGTGGCGCCGATGCGAGCGATCTGGACCAGTACGACTTCGTGATGCCGAGAGTCAAATTTGCCGAGCAGGGAAAAGAAGGTCAGGGCCGCGGCCCCGACTTCTGGAACGTCAGGCCGGGCGGCGATGCAAACCTCCTGGATAAATTCAGTACGGTAATTCGCTGCAAAACTAAACCTATAAAGGGGACAAACAACTGGGAACCACAGTACGCAGAGCCGGGCCAGCTAAACGCCGTGGTCACCTTTGATAAACTCGACGACCTAACGAAATATCCGTTTCTTTTTATGACCGGCGAGAACTTCTACAAATTCACCCAGAATCAAAAGTACAATCTACGAGAGTACATCATGCGCGGGGGCTTCTTGCTGATGGATGACTGCGTCGTAGGTAACGGCGGTGATTTCTTCTACCAAGGCTCATACCAGCTTCTGGAGGAGGTTTTCGGCAGAGGAGCAGTGACACGGATACCGCAGGAGCACGAAATATTTCACAACGTGTACGACCTTGGCGACACGGGCCTGCCTTTACTGGACTACCCAAAGCGTCAACGTCCCGGCGGCTTGCCCTATATGCACGGGCAGAATCATGGCGCCAGAGGTGTATTCATCGAGAACCGAATCGCGGTTTTTCTCGGCTGCACCGACATTCACTGCGGCTGGTGTGACCGTCAGGGCTTTGAGTTTGGCAGGCCGAATTACGAAAAGGCAATTCAAATGGGCATCAATATTATAATGTACGCAATCTCACATTGAATCCAAGCCCACCGACCAGCAACCTGCCAGAGCATGTCTGTAGAATGCGCGGCCTATGATTGCTAATCGAGTCTTTTGACCTTGATATTGCGGTACCATACCGGCTTGCCGTGGTCCTGGAATCCGAAAACGCCCTGCCGGCCCATATCTTTGTATGCCGTGTTGAACTTATTTGGCGTGCCATCCGGGTTCTTGTGCGCCTCGGGCCAACCGTTCAAATCCATATCTACAATCTGCTTGCCGTTCATCACGATGCTGATCTTTGAGCCTTTCGCCAGGATGGTCGCTCGATTCCATTGGCCGGCCGGTTTGGCTGCGTTGACCTTCGGCTCCAGACAGTCGTAAATCGCTCCGCAGTCGTACTTCTCGGGTCTTTCTTTGCCAAACGAATCGTATACCTGCATCTCAATGCCGGTCTGCACCGGGTCCTTGATATCCGCGGTCCGGAAAAAGACGCCGCTGTTGGTGCCTTCGGCCACCTTAAATTCCAGGTCGAGGACAAAATCGTCGTAACTTTCCCTGGTCCAGATGTCACCTCCGCCCTGACGCATCAGCACTCCGTTTTCCAGCGTCCAACTGCCCGGCTTGAATGCGCAGTTGGATAAATCATCCTCCAGCAAGTCTTTCCATCCGAGCGCTGTCGAATGGCTGCTGCGAGGCATCTGCACACACGAGCATAAAAGAAAAACCGTCCCTGCCATCAAGACCTTCAGCAGAACTTTCCCGTGTGACATCTTACGACTCCTATATCAGCCCGAATGAGAATTTATGCTCAATTCTCGCCGTTCAATCGACCTGCAAAATCACCGTGCCGATGCCAGGTCGAGCTTTTTCTCCAGCTGCTCAATGACCGACCGCACAGTGTTGGTCTGGCTTTCCAGCTCGCTTATAACTTTTGCCTGCTTTTGCAGTTGAGCGGTAAGCTCGTCAATTCTCGCCTGAGCGTTGTTTGCCGCAGTCTGGGCTTCTCGGCGCGAAGTGGCAAGCTCGTTGACTTGCTTTTGCAGCTCATCGCGCTTCTGTGTAACGTTTGCCAGCTCGGACTTGGCTTTATCAAGTGACTGCGACAGCCTGGTGGCATCTGCCTGCAATTTATTTTTTTCACTCTGGGTTTGCTTCAAAGTCTCTTCCAATTGTGCAAGTTTGCTCTGCAGCTCGGCCTTTTCCTTCGCACTGCCGTCGCAACCGCTCAGAGCGAAAAAGCAGCCCGACAGAAAAACAAATGCAAGAATCAATCTTGACTTCATCGTTAGGGTCCTCCTTTAACCATAAACCCAAATGTTCCAGCCGAATACGCTAATCGGCCGTAATTCAATGAAAAACCGGAGAGGCCGGGATTCGAACCCGGGGTAAGGGTTGAAACCCCTACGACGGTTTAGCAAACNNTTCAGCCGCTCGGCCACCTCTCCAGACAACCTACGGTAATCTAACCAACCTGAGCCAAACTTGCAAGTTAATTAGTCGATTAGTTGATTAGTGAATTGGCAGCTAATTCTCCAATTAACTAATCCGCTAATCCACTAAGCACCCGCTCCAGACCTGTTTCGACTCTCGCCCTGAAGCAGCCTTTTAATATCCCTTGCCACAATCTCCGCGATGATTTGCTCTTGGTCGAACGGCACATCGCCTGGCTGCTCTATCGCATCGCTAATCGGCTCTACTTGCTGCCCGCTGGCAGATCGTGGCACGGCCATCTTGGCCGTGTTTTCACGGGCTGGCAGCCCGTGCCACGAGGCAGCAGCGCTGGGACTTTTCCTTCTTGTGGCGGTGATTTTTCGCTGCTCGGCCATAATTTCGTCGGCCAAGTCGAATTTAGGTATGTCGGTGGAGGGCTGTTGAATTCCGAATTCGGAATTTGGCTTTCCGGGGTTTCGTTGTCGGTTGTTGTTATTCTCACCTGCCATCACGGTCTCCTCGCTCCGTCGCCATAGCTTTGGAGCGTCGGCGACTGACACCTTTATAATGTAACGAAATCGGCCAGAGCAATCAAGGGCAAAGTGGCAAGTATCCGGCCCCCGCACAGGGGTGGGCGATAACCAGCCCCTGGCACGGGGTCGGGGGGCAAAGGGCTTCTTTGCACTTTTTTGTTGCCTGTTCGACAATTCCGACCATAATATTGCCGCCAGAAGCGAATTTTGAACCCTCTATGTGTTACGTTTGCGGTCTGCTGTGCCTTCTATAAGAGGAAGACCGACCGCGTATGCTTGGGAGGGAACAGAAAGTGAAATCCAGTGGACTCTGCTTAGTTCTGGCGGCCATGCTTCTTGCCATCGGATGCAAAAAGATACCGCCAGAAACCACAACATCCCTCCACGAGGCTGCGGCGGCCGGCGACATCGATGCGGTCCGCATGCTTATCGAACGCGGCGCCGATGTCAATGCGAACGATCGGGGGGGCATGTTGACTCCTCTGCACGTTGCGGCTCAGGAAGGCCACAGAGATGTTGCCGAACTGCTCTTGGTCAGCGGTGCCGACATCAACGCAAAAAACAAGGGCGGTATGACACCCTTGTACGCGGCGGTGCGGTGGGCATACAGAGACGTCGCGAAACTGCTTATTGCCAAAGGCGCCGATGTCAATGCAAAGGACAAATATGACGGTACACCGCTGCACGAAGCAGCCGAATTAGGTGACAAAGAAATAATCGAGCTATTACTGACCAACGGCGCTGACGTCAATTCAAAAGGCCGCCCAAACGGCGTAACGCCTTTACACATTGCAGCCTACCGCGGCTATAAGGATGTGGTGGAATTACTTTTGGCCAGCGGTGCCGACATCAACGTAAAAGACAAGGAAGACTGCACGCCTTTGGAGCGCGCGGCTGAATGGGGCTTTGGAGATGTGGTGGACCTGCTTCTCGCCAAGGGTGCTGATATAAATGGCCCGGGCGATGCAAAGACCAGACTGCTTTTTTTAGCAGCCTCTCATGACCTCAAAGCTCTGGCTGAACAACTTATTGCCAGCAGGGCCGATGTTAATGCGAGAAGTTGGGGAAGAATTCCGTATTGGATCAAGGTGAGAGGAGGAGATACGCCGCTGCTCTGTGCGCTCCGCTGGGGATCCATCGATGTGGCCAGATTGCTCATTGCCGAAGGTGCTGACGTAAATGCACAAAATGATGCTGGCGAGGTGCCGCTATTACTTGCCATCCGTGGAGCGCGGTTTGATCTGTACCAACAGATTATTCTAAGACGGAGGAGTTCCTACATGCAGAACGGACCGGACACAATGAGACAAAACGCCGTTCTTTGCGAAGGCTACCGCGATGTGGCGAAGCGCCTTGTGCTCCGCGGCGCCGAGCCCAGGGTGAAGGATCAAGAGGGCAATACAGCTCTGCACAATGCAGCCAGGAATGGCGACAAGGAACTGACCGAACTTCTTATTGCGCGCGGCGCTGACATCAACGAAAGGACGCCCCGCGGTGCGACGCCGCTGCACTACGCCGCTCGTGGGCACAAAGATGTAGCGGCACTGCTCTTGGAACATGGCGCAGACGTCAATGCAAAGGACAAGGATGGTGATACACCTCTCCACGACGCGGCCTTTCGGGGCCAGAAAGACGTGGTGGAATTGCTGCTGGCCAATGGTACCGATGCGAACGCAAGAGACAACGGCGGCCGTACGCCTCTGGACGAAGCTGCCCGCCGCGGACACAAGGAAGTCATTGAACTGCTCCGCAAGCACGGTGCGAAGGAATATGCGAATCCACGACTTGGCCATGGCCCCGGCACAAAGCCCGCCCTGAGCCTGCAGGCTGTGTCGCAACAGCATTTG
>JAFNGF010000302.1 GCA_017885385.1 Planctomycetota bacterium | reverse complement strand
ACTTCGCTCGAGACAGGTTTAGCCCTCCGTTTCACGGGGGGTTATAAGTTCCTTGTCTCATAAAGACCTTATGCACGGTTACCGCCACTCCTTTTTCCTGCTCGCTCATTTCCGCCGAGGCAAGTTTGGCNNTTCAGTGTCATCACCGCTGCGAGGTCCCCTGCCTGAATGTCACTATGTAACTTTGACACGCCCGGCAAGAATAGATCGCAGCCGTGACAAACTGGATCAACGGCCAAATCGTCAATCCATATTTTCGGAAGATGTCTGACCGCGCTTTCTATCGGTTGAACGACCTGTCTTATGAGCTGCTCGTCTGCCTGTGCCCTCCAGCAATTGTATGCCTGCGCTAATTTCTCTATCGAACATAAGCTGGACTCGTCAAAGCACCCGGCCTTTGTTCTTCTCAATTCGGTCATGTGCGCTCCGACGCCGATTTTCACGCCCATGTCGTGAACCAGTTTTCTGATATATGTGCCCGCCTGNNACTTCCCGGAGCTTCTGCTCTTCCACCGGTTTGTGTATGTGCATTTTGCAGACGTATTCTTTGCCGGCAGGAAGTAGTGTTTGCAGTATCCGTGTCGCCCTGCCCAAAGCTACCGGCAATACGCCGGTCACCAATGGGTCAAGAGTGCCGGAGTGACCGGCCTTTCTGATTTGGAGTATTGTCCTGACACGGTCTACAACATCGTGGGATGTGGGACCTTTTGGTTTGTCGATATTTACGACGCCACAGTCTATTAGGTCAGCGGTTGGGCGACAGTTTATGTCCTCACCGAGATCGAGGTTGGTGCTCGCCTCTTTCCTCACTATTACCTGTCGCTGTACGTTCTCGAAAGGCAGTTTATTGGCCATAAGCTGAATTCTACGCGCTAGTTGACAGGCCCATCCCCAAGCTGCGCTTGGGGCTGCCACACGTTCCGGGTCAATTGCATTAGGTGGCAGCCTCAATCCGCCGTCCGTTTGGCGGATTGGGGATGGCTTTGGCCGTGCTTGCCCCCGCGAAAGCGGGAAGCTAAACGCCAAGCAACCCGCCGATGGGCTTCTCCAGCTTATCCAAAACGTTCTGGAGTATCTGAAAGAATCTTTCGTTATCGGGCCAAAGGATTCTTCCGTCGGTCGGCACGGGCTTATCTAATTGATCGAGCAGCCGGGCTACAGCCGCCTCATCCAGCTTTTCGGACAAGACGCCCAGGCCAAGTTTCTGGACATATTGTGCATTTATTATCTGCTCGTACTGGTTGGCTAAAGGCACCAGCAACATCTTCTTTCTTAAGTGCATACACTCGCTTATCAAGGAAAAACCCGCCGAGGCTATTACCCCTCGAGCACCTGCAAGGTCGGCCAGAAAACCCTCGGTCGAACGTTTTCTAAAGACGCAATTGTCGTATTCGAGGTCCTTGCCGAAGCCATAAATATAAAACTTCTGCGAGGCGAATTTACGCAGGGTCTGGCATAATTGCTCTTGGCCTCTGCCGCTTGTGGCGTACACCAGGATCTGTTCGCCCTCGGCGGGCGTAAGCTCACTAACAACCGGTCTTATAATGGGCGGCGCCAATACAGCCCAATCAACCGTCAGAGGCGCCCGAAAGAAGTTTACGATAATATAAGCGACCGCTCCAACGTAATGACATTCGGTTATCATGCTGGCGGTAATTCTTGAGAACCAGTTTTTCGCCGGGTGCTCCAGCTCACAGAGCGTGAGCACGTGCTCGTGGTCGATGCTGATAAACGGCACGCCGTTTCGCCAGGCCCACCACGCGCTGAAAGGCTCAAAATCCGAAATCACTAAATCCGGCTGGAACGGCTCAAAGGATTTTCGGAAAAGCTCATCATTTTGCTTGTTGCCCTCGGGCAGATTAAGAAGGTTCCTTTTGAGCGTTTCCGATTTGTCTATGCGCCCGTTTTGATAGGCGAAGGAAAGACCGAAGATTTCTTTTACTCGCGGGCCGAAATACTGCTTCAGATAAAGCAGCGAGTTTTTGGAGCCTACAAACATCACGTCGTGGCCGGCGTCGATAAATCTCTGGCCTATCAGGTGCGAGCGGCTGCTGTGCCCGAAACCTTCTCCTGCCACTGCGTAGATTATCTTGGCCATATTTCGTGTCCGGTCGCTCGATCTCGCTTAACCGCAGAGAACGCAGAGCCCGCAGAGGAAAATGAAGACTAAGAACTCGGCGAACTCTGCGCTCTCAGCGGTAAAAATTCCGAACGCCCGTCGCGCGGCGTAAGTCTCGGCTGCCGGGTCTGCAGATAGTTAAGCGTTTTCTCAAGTATGGCCGCGGCTACCGGAGCAGCGACCATTCCGCCGGTATACCCTTTGCCGAGCTTAACGTTCGGCCTGCGGATGGTAACCAATACGATTACCTGCGGGTCCTCTGCCGGGGCGCCGGCCACGAACGAAGCGATGTAGGCGTTTTCTTCGTACCCGCCGCCCTCGGCTCTGGCTATCTGAGCGGTTCCTGTTTTGCCGAATGCCTGCCATTTTTCCAGCTTGGCTCTCGTGCCGGTGCCTTCGTTAATCACACCCACCAGCGGATCGGAAACGAGCCATTTCGCCACTTCCGGCTTAATTATGTAGCCGATTGGTGGAGTGGTCGGCCTGAGTTTTATGACCGCGCCGTTATCGTCAACCATTGCTCTAACCAGATGAGGCCGAATCAAATGACCGCCGTTGGCGATTATACAGAAAGCCTGCACTAGTTGAATTGCGGTCACAGAAATTTCCTGCCCGAATGGTATCCGCGTTACGCTGTAGCCCGTCCAATTCTGTGCGGGTCGCAGCAAGCCCTCGGCCTCACCGGGCAGTTCAATGCCGGTTTGGCTGCCGAACCCAAAGAGTTTCAAGCCCTCATACAGGCGTTCTTTGCCAAGCCTTTGGCCGATCTTGGCCATCCCTATATTGCTGGACTCAATCAGAATCTGACTTATAGTAAGGTCGCCGAAACCGCGGCGATACTCGCCTATTCTGCCGAAGCCGTGGCCTACGTAGTTGCCGTTCTCGCAGAATATTGTTTCGTAGCGGCCCACCGCACCGCTATCAACCGCGATCGCCACTATGACCGGCTTTATAATGCTTCCCGGCTCAAATTGATCGGTTATCACTCGATTTCGCAGGCTGTTCGCATCTACCGAGCCAATGTCATTCGGGTCAAAATCCGGCAGCGAGACCATAGCCAGGATCGCGCCGGTCTTTGGTTCTGCCACGATTGCCGCTGCTGATTCGGCTTGGTAGCTTTCTCGCTGCTTGGCAAGCTCGGCTCTTGCAAACTGCTGAATGGCGGCATCCAGTGTCAGAATAATTCCGCGGCCGTCGACAAGGGCGCCATTTCGCTCTTTCAGGCAAATAGGCCGACGATGCACATCGGCAAAGAATATGTTCTCTGCCGCTGAGCCGGTAAGCTCTTTATCGTACTTGAACTCGATGCCGCCCAAACCGCGATTGTCGGTGCTCGTAAAGCCGACCGCGTGCGAAGCCAGCCGGCCCATCGGATAATGTCTTAGCCAATCATATTGAACGCCGATACCGTAGATTCTGCCGGCAGCGCTGCACTCCGGTGCATCGGCGCCGGCTTTTATCTTTGCGTAGCCAGGATTTTTGCTCTCCAGCATGAGTTTGCAGATTTCGTGCGCGCCCATATCCAGAACCGGCGCGAGCCTGTTGGACATGGATTTGGGCTCTTTTATCAGGCGTGGCTCAGCGAAAACAACCGCGACTCTGTTACTGGCGGCAAGCACCCGGCCTCGACAATCCAGAATTACGCCCCTGCGGGGCCTTTGGGGATTGCACGATTGCTGCTGGTTGATACATCTGGAGTAATAATAGTCGCCCTTAAAGTACTGTAAATAGAAGCAGCGCCCGGCCAGCGCCAAAAACGCTGCGATCAAGAGCGACAAAAAGGTAACCAGATAAAATTGACAGTTTCCAATCTTCAATGGTCGAGCCGTTGCGAAATAGCGGCGGGATTTATCAGACTTTCCAACTGCAGTTGCTTTTGCCAGAGCTCCTGCTTCAATTGACTCTGCTCAGCCTTGTAGGTGCAGAGCATATAGAACATCCGCTTGTTGGCGCCCCGCAGATAAACCGCAAAAATCAATATGGCCGTAAGATAAAAAACCACAAAAGCAAGGTAAAATGCGGACCTCATAGCAATTGACTATTGCAAACTGAAAATTGAAAATTGAAATTCAAGGTTGGTGCGCGGGTTGTTCCTAACGCACCGGCAGCCGCAGGCGCGTGCCCACATCAAGATTGTCCTCGTGACTGACGATGCCGGGGTTCAGCTTGATAATTTCCTTATAACGGCTGCCGTTTCCAAGCTGGTCGGCTGCAATCTTCCAGAGATTATCACCGTCTTTGACCACATACCATCTGCCTGGTCCCGCTGTGCCGCCGCCGGACGGAAGACGCTTTGCACCTATGGATTCGACTTTTTCAAACATCGGGCCGGACAAAACGCCGCTGGGCTTGCTTTGCGATGATGTCGATGCCGGCGGGGCCGGTATGACCAGTTTCTGCCCGACGTAAATTTCATCCGGCGACTTAAGAATGTTGCGGTTAGCCTCAAATATCCTGGTCACGCTGGCTGGTTTATTACCCTGCTCGGGGCCATAAAACTTTTTGGCTACATCCGCCAGATTGTCATTCGTCTGGACAACGTATGTTTTTGGCCAGGCGGATTGGACCTGTTTAGGTTCTTCAACGATAGTCTTCTGGGCAGCAGGTGTCACAGGCGGCAGCGAATCGGTTCTAGGACCTATTTCGATGATCGCGTTGGATTCTTTCGTCTCGAAGATGCCCTGCGGCACGGGCACTATCGAGCGGATGTCCGGATTCTGCGCTAAGGGGGCAGGCACTTCGTCCGTGGGTCGTTTCTCAAACGGCGTTAAATCCAGAGCTTCCTGGGCCTTACGCTCCTTATCCGCAATGCCCGGCGGCTCATTTGTGTAGCTGACCATATTGGTAGTCAGCTCGTTATTATTCGCACCACTTCGAAATTTGGGCAGGCCATTGATTATGAAGGCGATGATGAATATGAAGACTAAACCCAACAGCAATCCAATCTTGGCGTCAGAGGTCATAGCGAAACTCCGTTTCCAGTTTTTCTGCCTTATGTTGACTTTTTCCCTGTTTGACTTTTTTGCTATTGTCTTTGTGCAATCCGCAGCTTTGCGCTTCTCGCACGCGGGTTTTTTGTTACCTCGTCTTTTGTCGCCACAATCGGTTTCTTAGTGATAACTGTGTAAATGCCCTGTTTTTCATTCTGCTTAAAATCACTCTTAACCAATCCGTCTTCCAGGCTGTGGTAGCTGATAACGGCTATGCGGCCGCCTCTCTTAAGCAACGCCGGCGCTGCAATGAGCAGGCTCTTCAAATTCTCCAGCTCACTGTTGACGGCAATTCTCAGCGCCTGAAAAGTTCTTGTTGCCGGATGTATCCTCGGTCTTGTTTTTTGCCCCGGCCGCTTCAACGCCCTGTAAATTATCGCCGCCAGTTGGCCGGTCGTATTTATCGGGTCGCTTCGGCGCTGCTGGACAATAAACCGCGCGATCCGCCGAGACGCCCGTTCCTGGCCGAACCTATAAATCAAATCAGCCAAGGATTTCTCATCCGCGCTATTAATTATATCGGCAGCGGTGGTCTTTAATCTTTTGTCAATTCTCATATCCAGAGGCATATTTGTTTGAAAACTCAGGCCCATCTGCGGGTCGGCCAACTGCGCAGTGCAAAGGCCCAAATCCGCCAGGATAAAATCAACCTTGTCAAAACCCTGTTCGCGGAGATGCCCAGCGATCTGAGAGAAATTTGAATTGAGCAGAACGACCTTGCAGGGGAGGTCTTTCAGTCTGAGTTTGGCCCTTTGAATAGCGTTGTTATCGACATCCAGGCCGATCAAAACCGCCTCGGGGCCTAAAATTTTGCCGAACAGTAAGCTATGACCTCCATGTCCAATGGTCGCGTCGACCATCACCCCGTCCGGCGGTAAGCTTATCTGTTCGGCTAAACTTCCTGCAAGAACCGGAATATGTTCTACAATTGAGCCATGCACCTTATATCGTAGTGCGTGCATCGTATCGCGTCCATCGTATTGCGTATCGCGTATATCATTTTTTTGCGCTGCGGTGATTAGAACTTCACGCAATACGCAGGACGCACGACGGACTACCCTATGGGTACCGCGTTTCTCTGTCCTTTAAGTTTTTTTACATCGGGCGAAAACTCGACCCTGGAGAAGACCCTATCCAGCTTTCTCAGCCGGCTGAGCCGTTCGCTAAGAATTGCCAGCGAGGCGAAGGTTTGCTCATCAATCCCCCTTTCGCCGGCCAGAGCTGTACTTACAATCCGGCAATGGTTCGCATCTGCCACAGTCATCATGACCTCCGGTAAAAAAAGTCAAAGCTCCTTGTTCTGTTTTTGTAGCACAAGCTGTCGGGCCTGCATCATCTGCTTCTGGTATTGAGGCATATGGTCGCAAAGGTATTGGTCCCAGTCTTGGCTATTCCACAGCTCGATGTGGTCTCTGACGCCAACGAGTGTAATCTGCTCTTTGAGCCCGGCCCTTTTTCGCAGTGTTTCATTCAACAGCAGCCGGCCTTGCCGATCCAGCTCCACCTTGCTGGCCAAAGCAAAGCTCATTCGTTCAAAAGCTACGGCCTCGTCTGGTGCAGTGGTCTGCGGGGCGAGAGAAAGGACCATCTGCTCAAAGTACCTCTCCGGATATAAGCAGAGTATGCCGTTTGCGCCCAGGACAAGGTAGAAATTACTGCCGTGCTCGTCGGCGTCAATTTGACTTCTGAGCCTATTCGAGATAAGGACTCTGCTTTTGTCATCAATAACGTGCTGGTACTCACCTGTTAATAAAAGCATAAATTTCGTCCCACTCGTTGGCTCTGTGTTGGGAAATCGTACCACTTCTTACCACTGAGTCAATACACAATAGTCAGTTTTTCAAAAAATTCGGGAAATTTTCTTATAGGACTTGCTCTCGGGCAGGGATAATTCAAGCTGTCGCAAGCTCTTACGCTGAATCACAAGAGTTTTGGTCGAGGCACTTTTTTTTCAGCCGGCAGGGCACTCGTTACGAGCGACTGTGAATTCTGCCGCAGCGCCGCAAGGACCGCCGTAATGTTGTAGATATGGTGAAGGCCGGCAAGAGCATAAAGGGGCAGCGCATACCAGCAATCAAGCCCGCGCGATTTGCTCGGAAGATACAGGCGCCAGACCTGCAAGAAAGCGGGTGATGGGAATCGAACCCACCTAGCCGGCTTGGAAGGCCGGTGCATTAGCCGCTATGCTACACCCGCAGTGCCATTGATTATTATACCTAAGCTATTTAGAATCTATCATATTACAAAATCCATTCGCAAATGGTCAATAGGGGATTGAGATGAGTATCAGCCAATTAGCTGCGGCGGCCAAGTCAGCCTCAATCCAGCTGGTGGTAGTAGAGACGCGCGTGAAAAATAAAGCGCTGGCTGAAATTGTCGGGGCTTTACAGCAGCGCAGCGATGAAATCATATCCGCCAACAGGCACGACCTGTCAGCCGCAGAAAAAAACAATCTGGCAGCACCTCTGCTAAAACGCCTCAAGTTCGACCAGGGCAAAATAGCTGAAGTCTGCGCGGGCATCGAAAGTCTAATCAAACTTGATGACCCGGTCGGCAAGACACTCACTGCCACCGAGCTGGATGTCGGCCTTGAGCTTTACAAGGTTAGCTGCCCGATTGGCGTGATCGGCATCGTTTTTGAGTCTCGCCCCGATGCCCTGGTACAAATCTCAACGCTGTGCCTCAAAAGCGGAAACGCCGTCCTGCTTAAAGGCGGAAGCGAAGCCGCCAAGACCAACAGAATCCTCGCCGAAATCATTGCGCAAGCCAGCGAAGAAGCCGGCCTGCCCAAGGGATGGATTCACCTATTAGAGACACGCCAGGATGTCGCAGAAATGTTGGCTCTGGATAAGTATATCGACTTGATTATCCCCCGCGGCTCAAATGAATTCGTCCGTTATATAATGGATAATACCAGTATTCCCGTGCTCGGACACGCCGAAGGTATATGTCACGTCTATGTGGATGGCGACGCTGATTTGGATATGGCTGTAAATATCGTGGTCGATTCCAAGTGCCAGTACGTCGCCGTTTGTAACGCAGCCGAGACGTTGCTTGTGGACGATAAAATTGCCAAAAAGTTTTTGCCCAGAATAAAAGCCGCCCTGGAGCAGAAGGGTGTCGAATTACGCGGCTGCCCCAAAACCGCAGCCGTGATCGACGTAAGACCTGCAACAGAACAGGATTGGTCAACCGAGTATCTTGATTACATCCTCTCGATAAAAGTTGTTGCCGGCGTTGACGAGGCAATCGAGCACATAAACCGCTACGGCTCGCGCCACACAGATGCCATTGTCACCTCTGATAAGGAAAAGGCCGAGAAGTTTATGCGTCTGATTGATTCAGCCAATGTCTTTTGGAATTGCAGCACCCGTTTTAGCGATGGCTATCGCTACGGACTCGGTGCGGAAGTGGGCATTAGCACGAACAAGATTCACGCTCGCGGCCCCGTCGGCCTGGAAGGCCTGGTGATTTACAAATGGAAGCTGATCGGCGCCGGCCAAATCGTCGCCGACTATTGTGGCCCGAACGCAAAGAAATTTACGCACAAGAAGATAGTGATTAGAGATTAGTGAATAGTATTTAGCTCCCAGGTTTATCCTGGAGTCATTTGTTGCGTTTTGCCGCCCGTCATTTAGCCCCGAGGTTTATCCTGGGCGTCATTCTTACCCGTTCCACCGCCGGTTGTAGGTCTCGCCCCGCTGCTTCCACTATGTGTCATTTCGACCGGAGGCTCGCCAAAGGCAGGCTGGAGCGGAGAAATCTGCCTGGATGTGACAGGCTGTTACCATCCGCGAGCAGATGTCTCGACTGCCCCTTCGACCAGGCTCAGGGCTAAAGGCTGACGCTCCACTCGAGATGACAAAGAATGGATGACTGCACTCAGAGCCTGCCCCTTCGGCTATAGCTTACCCTGACCCTGGTCAAATGGGTTCAGGGCAGGCTCTGAATCCATTGAAGGGGTAAACTCTCAAGTGTGGCTCGCAGACATCACAAAGAATCATCAAAAAAGATAAAGCGGTAACAAAACCGTAACAGGCTGAGGGCAAATTACGCTTGTGTGAAATGAGCCGTCCGTGCTAATCTATTTGCATAATAAGGAGAACAGCATTATGAAACGCAGACCTCTAATTGCAGGCGGCTTGGCGGTGTTGCTCCTGTGTTCGTTCGGATTCACTATTCGGACAGAAGGTTCGCAATCACAGGGACAGGCTACAAAGGGTTGGCCGGAGCAGCTCGGCACACGAAAGTTGTATCCGTGTGAGTATGGCTCTATTTACGCCGGCAAGAAATCCGGCGCCGACCAAGCTAAGAAAGTGCTCCAGACCGTGGTGAAAGATCTGAAGCAGGCCGGCGTGACAAACCCGACAGACGGGCTTATCCTGGTGAGGGATAACAACGAAAACCTTCCTATTGAGGCCGCAAAACTCATCGAAGCTGTAAGTAAGGCCGAGGCCCAGAAGGCGGGCGAAAAATCCGAAGATACCTTGAAAGCCCTGACGGAGGCCAAAGAGAAGATGGAGAAAGAGGGGCTGGAGATGGATGTAGTGCTGTCTCTTGTGCCCATCCCGATCGGGCCTGGCGGACTGCCTGAAATCCTCAAAGAATTGCCACACAACGAGGATCAGCAGGTCGGCTGGTGCATCATTGTTCCGACGGACGGATGTGTCAAGGCCGGCATCAAGAAGATCATCGACTTTGGGATGAAGAAGGAAAAAGTCGGTCTGGCGAAACGCCTGGCAATCGGTGCCTTGATGCCGTTGATAGAGCACAAGGCCGTCGAGCACGTGAAAAAAAGCTGGCAGGCTATGCTGTATCAGCTTCTTCTGGATGCAGAAAAAGACTTGCCCGCCGAGCAGAAGCAACAGATGCACAGGGCCTATAAGCAGAAGCTGGGTCTGGATGACGATTAGTATTGAACAGTCGCAAATAATGACCTAATATGTGCTTGTAGTGCGCCAGTAAGTAGCCGGACAAGCAATGCGAAATTTCAGTGGTACAAAACGAATAGTAATAAAGATCGGCACAAATATCTTGACCAAAGATGGCGGCCTGGATGGCGCTTATGTACGCCAGATTGCTGCCCAGATAAACGGTCTGCTGAAGTCCGGCAGGCAGGTCGTAATCGTCACCTCCGGCGCTATCGGCATGGGGGTGGGGCAATTAAATATCGCCGGCAAGGTTCAGAATATAAAAATGCGGCAGGCTTGTGCGGCGATCGGCCAGCCGCTCCTGATGGCCGAGTACCGAAAATCGTTTCTGCGCTACGGCGTCACCGTCGCCCAGGTTCTACTTACCGCTGAAGTGCTCAATAACCGCAAAACCTACCTGAACCTCCGCAACTCCATCGAAACACTACTTAGATTGGGCACCGTGCCGATCCTGAACGAAAACGACAGCGTAAGCACCGAGGAAATCGGCACAGCCTTCGGCGATAACGATAGACTCAGCGCTCTTGTTGCAAGCAAAATTGATGCGGACCTGCTGATCATTCTCAGTGACATCGACGCTCTTTACGACAAAAACCCTCGGGAATTCCCCGATGCAAAGCCGATACCGGTCGTGTTTGAGATAACACAGGACATTATCAAAAGTGCAGGCGGCGCAGGTAGTGAGCACGCGACCGGCGGAATGAAAACCAAAATCGAAGCTGCAAAGATTGCCGCCAATGCCGGCTGCCGAATGGTGCTTGCTGATGGCAGAGCGAAAAAAGTTATCAGCCGGATCATCGCCGGCGAAGAAGTCGGCACGATTTTTATGCCCAGGCGAAAGCTGAGTAACCGCGCCAGATGGATTCTCAATAGCGCCGCAGCCGGCGTGATAAATATTGACGAAGGCGCGATGCGGGCGGTAAGAGCCCATAAAAGCCTTCTGCCCAGCGGCGTAATTTCCGTCGATGGCACATTCGAGGCAGGCGAGGTTGTTATGCTCAATAATAATGCCAAAGCCGTCACCAGTTTAGGTAGCGCCCAATTGAAGGTCCTGGCCGGCAAGCACAGTTCTGAGATAAAAAGGCTGCTCGGCCCCGGCCATCGTGACGTTGTCGCCATCCCGGAAGACATTGTGTTTATTGACTATTAAGACACGGACGAACACCGACTGCTAATACACTGACAGACACGAGCCAAATAAGACACGGACTTGTTTTAGCCACAGACGCCGTCCCTTCGGCAAGCTCGGGGCAGGCTGGCCGCTCCGCTCGCTTTCGCTCGCTCCGCTGCCAGCGGAGCTTCGTTCGATAGCCTTGTGTCCTTGGACATACCTTAACNNTGTGTCCAAGGAAACCCTGGGGCGGGAGAAAGGTCTCATGCGCAAATTATTGCGTGATACTGAACTGAGCATCGAAGGGTTTTTAAAGTTGCTTTAATCCAGAATAATAATTCGCATTACCTGATCAAAAAACTGTGTTTTTTGCCGTGTGAGTTCATATTTGGAAATTTGTGGAAATTCAGGGCTCTGCCTTTTTAGTTAGCGCAACGGCTGATGCTATGGCAAAATTGGCCGTATGTGTTATGCTCACGCTGATATGTTTGATGCCAAGCTCATCAGCGATTTTCTTAACTTCGCCGGAAAGCGCAACCTCCGGCTGGCCCGCGGCATTGTTCACGATTTCGATTTCCGTCCAGGCGATTTTCCCGCGCCAGCCGGTCCCAAGAAGCTTCAGAACAGCCTCCTTTGCCGCGAAGCGACCGGCTAATTTCTCTACCGGATTTCTGTTCGCCCGGGCATATTTTTGCTCAGCGGCGGTGAAAACCCTGTCGGTGAAACGATCGCCGTGCCGCTTGACCATATCTTCTATCCGCGGGCAATCGACAAGGTCTATGCCGTGTGCGATAATCTCCATCAATCACATATTCTAAGACCCCGCAATAAACCCCTCCCCCCTGTGCTGAGCCGGGTCGAAGGAAGCCGGGGCAAAGGATTGCGGGGCTAAATAATATTTAGCCCCCCAGTTTTACTGGGGGGTTCTCATTCACCTGGTAAATTCTCTCCAGACAAAAATCTACAAATTCATCTTTCTCGCTCAGCACTATTTGTTCCCTAAGCTCGGCATTCAGCTTGTCGATAGCCTCCTTCTGGCGATCGGCAATAACCTTCTGTTCCAATTGTTCCTGCACTTTTTCAAACGGCTCATAGCTCTTTGGGCGTTTTTCTTCCAGCTTCATTATAAAGATGTGTCCCTCGACTTCAATTGGACCTGCAACCTGGCCCTGCTCCATTTTTTCCGCCGCTGCGACAAGGACGTCATAAGGTTTAGCCAGCGAATCGGGATTCACCGGCTTCCACAGGCCGCCGAATTCTCGGCTGTGCCCGTGTGAATACTGCTTTGCCAGCTCTGCGAAGTCTTCGCCCGCTCGTATTCGATCGACCAATTCCCTCGCCAGCTTTCCGGCACTTTCGAGTCCGCCTTGGACGGACTGCGGATCGGCTGTTTGAAGTTTCGCGGGCTCGATATCAATCAGCCGGAATGTAAGGCTCGCCGGAACTGCAAAGGATTTGTCCTTTATTTCATCATAGCACTGCGTTAATTCACGCTGCGTGATGGGCCTATCACTGCGCAATTTCAGCGATATATATGATTGACGCAGAAGCTCTTTTTTCCAGTAATCCTTAAAGCCCTTACGGTCTATTTTCTGCTGCCGCAGTGCCTGTTCTGCCCTGGCCTCATCGCCTCCGAAGCGGAGCACAAATCTTCGCCACTCTTTTTCTGCCGCCTTTTCCAGAGCCTCATCGATATTCTCGCCCACCTGTCTTTTGGCCTGCTGATAAAGTAGTATGTATGATATTCGGCTGGTGATTACTTCTTCGACTCGCGGCCTGGCCAACTGCTTGAATTGCTCGAGCGAGCCGGCTTGTGCAGCCGGCGCCAGCAGCTCAGCAAGTGACACAATCATCTGATTGTACTCCATAGGCGTGGCAATAATCTGGTCGCAAGTTACGACCTCACCACCGACTACCAGCACTCCCGGCTGGCCCGCTTGTCGGATAAGAATGCTGCGCTGCAGCTGGTCTTGACGCGAAGCCGGATCACCACTGTCTCCGCAGCCCGCGGCAAAAAATAGGGCCAAAAAAGACCAAGCCAAAACTTTCTCTAACCAGGCGTAATGTTTTTCCTTAATCATAATGAACGGCTCACGTCAGGTTAATCCGCCACGCGGATCGGCGGATCAACCGCGGAGCACGCCGAGAACGCTGAGGCGAAAAATTATAAAGGCGAATTTCTCTGCGGGCTCTGCGTACTCGGCGGTAAGGCCGCGCCTCTGAGGCCGATTTCGCCAGCAACTTCACGCATCCCCATAATCACATCGCTGATAAGCTGGCTCAATTCCA
>JAFNGF010000301.1 GCA_017885385.1 Planctomycetota bacterium | reverse complement strand
ATTGCCAATTGCCAATTGCCGATTGCCAATTGTGCGCAGTCCGAGCGGGGCGGTCGTTCAATTGGCAATTGGCAATTGAAAATTGACAATTTTATGGCCTCGGGTGAAATTTCTTGTGAATCCTTCGCAACCTTTCCTGGTCAACGTGTGTGTATATTTGGGTAGTGGCTATGTCCACGTGGCCGAGCATTTCCTGGATACTCCGCAAATCAGCTCCTCCTGCCAGCAAATGTGTTGCGAAACAATGTCTCAGCGTGTGGACGGTCAGATTTCTGGGCATACCGGCACGGATTGCATATTTTTTAACTAATCTCCAGATTTCAATACGACCAAGAGGCCTGCCAGTTCGGGAAAGCAGCAGAAAATCGTTCGCTTTTTTTACCGCCGAGTCGGCAGACGCCGTCGTCAACAGTCGGACTTTGGCGTCGGACAAGCCCGCTGAGGTTTTTGACTTCGTTTTTTTCTCTGCGGTCTCGGCGTTCTCTGCGGTCGGATTTCTGCCCGGACGGATCAATCTCGGCCGCAGCTCTCTCAGGTACTGCTCCACGGCTGCAATGGCGACCTTGCCCACAGGTATTATTCGCTCCCTGCCGCCTTTGCCCACGCAGCGCAGGTAGCCAATATCCAGGTTCAGGTCCGGCACTTTCAGACCTGCCAGCTCGCTGGCACGCACGCCGGTGGCATAAAGTAATTCGAGCATTGCCTTGTCACGAAGGTAAAAACGTTCGCAAGGCTGCGGAGCGTCCAGCAGGTTTTTTACCTGCTGTTTATTGCAGACAACGGGCAATCTCTGCCAGGCCTTTGGGAACTCCGTACTCGCAGCCTGGTCGTCCTTGACCAGTCCCATAAGCCTGGCAAATCTCAGCAGCATCCTTATGGCTACAAGAGCCCGCTTAATTGACGACTCGCTTTTTTGGCTTCTGCCGAGGCTGCGGATATAGCCCTGTATTACAGCCGGCTTTATCTGCTCCAGCGTCTCGATCGGGCTGGATAATTCGGCTGTGCTCAGAGCCTGCCCTGAGCTTGCCGGAGGGACACGCTTACAGTGTTCCAGAAACCGTTTCAGGTCGCGACCGTAGGCCAAGACGGTGTTGGTCGATAGCCCAGCTTCGACGGTCAAATAATCAAGGAACTCCTTAGCGGTCTGTCCAAGCGGCAGACAGAGCAGTTTTTCGGTAACCGATTGTGTCTGTATCGAGGGCATCTAACCACAGATTAACACAAATTACGCAGAACCACAGATTAGCACAGATTAGCCAGAAGTGAGACCTAAGAATCAAAAACCCGGTGAAATCTGTGAAATCTGTGGATAAATATCGGCGTTCGGTCGCGCCAATCTTTAGTCCGTAGGGTATGCAGGTTTCTGCATACCAGTCTTTGGATGTTGTCTGTGAATGTTTAGATGCCGGAGGACCCCGTCAAAAAACCACAGATACCGCCATTCGTGCTCATCAGCCGCAATGTGGGTCTTCTGGCGTGGAATGACGGCAAAGTACACGGACCCGAAGACCACCGGTTAGGGCGTTTGGAGAAAAACGCCCTGTATTACAACGCTGTTTTGGATGGCGATGTTTTGACGATTAAAAATCTGCCGCCGGGCAGTTACAGCGTCCATAGCTGCTAAGCAGCATTTGTTTAAGCACGAACTTATCAAAATATTGCGCCGGTGCTACGCTAAGGTTCGAAAATTTTATGTAATGGACTTTGACAAATGCCCATCAATTCCGTTACGATAAGCTCATCAAAGGGTGTGAGGTCGGGATAGACCTCGCAGGCATGTCAGGGTGGTCGGGCCGCCACCTAATTAATCGATTGTTGCGATTTTTAGGAGACGGTATATGTCTATACAAAACGACCAAGCCACTGATAAACAAGGCAGCGGACTCGGCATCATAATGAGACTCTTCTGGATGGTTTTCGGCAATCTAGTCCTTTTTATTTCAATCATGTTTATTTTTCAGCACGAAGGTGGGGTGTTTCATACTGCTGATGTAGTTTTCTGGATTACGGCAGCAGCTCTTGTCTTGGTGAGGTATCTCGACATAAAGGTCTGCGGCGGGCTTACTGCGACAGGCCTACGTGCCTCAATGGCCCATTGGATTAAGTATGCTGCCATACTTTTGATAAGTTCGACAGCAGTATGGATCCTTGCACATGCCGTGAATTATCTGGTTGTGAACAGATAGAACTACAGTGCGATTACCGGAGCATAGCGTTGAGCACGATAAGGCATAGGGTCTTTTAGGAGAATGTATCCAATAGGGGGATATGGCTATGAAAACAATTCAAACTCAAGAGCAAAGGGAAGACCTTAGAAGTGTACTTGAAAAAATAGTTCAAGATCTTGAAAATTGTCGTTTATATGAAGGAAAGATTTCTGTTGAAAGAGCAATTCCTCCCGCTGGAACTCCAACGGATACTCCTGCTGGTTATCCTCATTTAATGGTTCAAGAACAAAAAGAAAAAAAGCTTTTAGGATTAATCCCCTATCATAAAAAAGAGACATTATTCATTGTAAAAGAGGGATTCTATGATATCGAAGATAAGGGAAGAAAAGATATATTTGTCCTTTTCAGATCTAAAAGGTCTGAAACAATTGTAAAAAAGCATCTTGAAGAGTATGGCAAAAAAAATCAGGTTACACAGATTGTATATACCTAAGCTATTATTCTTTTGGCTTTTACCGTCCTAACTTTTTATCTCACAAATCTAATATAGGGTTTTAGATTCGTTTTTTCCGTAACTGTAATTCAAGCAGCCATACGCCCATATATTCAAAAACAGAAACCTTGAATGCCAGCATGGAGTAGGCCTTTGCCGTCACGTCGTGCGGGATCACTGCCGCCGCTGCCTTCGCAGGGGTAAACTTGTCCCCGCGGAAGCGGGGAGCGGGAATCCAGTCACCATCTTCTGTGTGCTCGTCACGCAGATGGGCCGTATCTGAGTATGAATTTGCCCAGCCGATACACGGCCCAGACAAGCCCTAAGCCAACCGCCCAATAGACAGTAATTGCGACCAGAAGCTCAATGAGGTTTTGCTTGACGGCCTGGATATTCGGCGTGCCGGGCGAGGTCAGAAGTAGAATGCCGTATACGATGGGCCCAAGCGTCAGGGACAGGGTCTCGGAGCTTTGTGAGCTGCTCAGCGCAGAGACCGATTCCAATCCCCGTATCGTTGCTGATCCCGCAATCGAGAATGAAAGGCTCGAGCTTGCCGAGCAAGAGACGCCGATCTGGGACCTGATGGAAGCGATTTACCTCGACAGGGGCTGGAAACTCCACGAGCACGGCGAAAAGACGCTGATTCTTCGCGCGGGGTTATAGAAAGAGCCGGCATAAAGATCAAATTCGCCCATCAGGAAAAAGTCCCTTGACCTATCCGGCGAAAACGGATAAAAGAACCGCTCTGTAAAATTTTCTGCTCTTTGACGGTTTTCTAAAGAATCAATATGATCAGAGAAATGATCTTCGGCGTAATCGGGGGGTTGGGCCTTTTCCTATTCGGCATGGTGTTGATGTCGGAAGGACTAAAAAGGATAGCAGGCCCTAAACTCAAGAACATTCTTGAATCGACGACAAGTAAACCCATTACGGCGTTTTTGGTCGGCGCAGGAGTTACTGCCATAATCCAAGCCAGCGGAGCCACTACCGTAATGGCAATTGGCCTTGTAAACGCCGGCATGCTTACGCTCAGACAGGCAATAGGCGTGATTATTGGCGCAAACGTGGGGACCACGGTAACAGCCTGGATTGTGTCAATATCAGGCCTCAACCTTGATATCACACTGTATGCGATGCCGGCCGTGGGCGTGGGATTTTTCCTGCACATTGGGGGCAGATCGCGAAGGACAAAGAGCCTTGGCCAAATAATACTTGGATTTGGCATCCTGTTTCTCGGCATTGGCATTATGAAAGACGCGTTCCGCCCATTGGAGAAAAGCCAGGGCGTTCAAGAGCTTCTTATTTCTCTTGGCAATAAGCCGCTGCTGGCCCTTCTGGCTGGGATAGTGATAACAATCCTTGTTCAGAGCAGCTCTGCATCTATTGCTATTGTGCAGCTACTGGCAATGGACGGGGCGTTCGGCAGCAACTGGGAAACGGCGTTTAATGTTGCGATGCCGTTTGTTTTAGGGGCAAATATTGGTACCACAATCACCGCCCAGCTTGCGGCATTGCAGGCAAATCGAAACGCCAGGCGCGCCGCCTGGGCGCACACGATGTTCAATGTCCTTGGCTCGGTCATCGTTTATCCATTCGTTTCTCTTGGTTGGTATCGTGCTTTTATTGCGATGATTTCTCCCTGGGAGCTTGGAGCCACTACTATTGCATCAGAAATCGCTCTTGGCCACACGATGTTTAATGTAGTTAATTCGGGCATATTCTTGCCCATGTCGGGCTTACTGGAAAAACTGGCGATTAAGTTAGTGCCAAAAAGATCCAGTGAGGTGGCGATGGCGCCGGTGGTGCTTGAGAAGCACCTTCTCGATACGCCCGAAATAGCGCTGGCGCAGGCCAAGCGCGAAATTGTCCACATGGCAAAGACCGCAAACAGAGCGTTCAGCCAGTCAATCGAGGGGATAATAGAGGACGACAGAAGAAAACTCGATTCGGTCAAAGAAATAGAGGATGTTGTGGATTCACTACAGTTTGAAATCACATCTTATCTTTCAGCGCTGTCAAGCAGACGCTTATCGGAAGAGGTATCCATCGAATTGCCGGTTCTTTTGCACGCGGTCAACGACCTCGAGCGGATCGGCGACCACGCCGTCAATATCGTCGAAATTGCCCAACGAAAGATCGAGCAGAAACTTTCCTTCACCAGCTTAGCTCTTGCCGAGGCCGAGCAGCTGAGAAAAGAGGCGTCCCAGATGTTCGGTTATATCATAACAGCTCTGGAGAATAACGATACCGCTGCCGCCCGATTGGCTCTGGTCAACGAGGACAGTCTGAACAAAATGCAGGTTGTTTTTCGCCGCAGCCATGTTCAACGCATGACCGATGGAACCTGCTCGGCTGAAGCAGGGCTGATATTTATTGATTTAGTTGACAACGTTGAGAAGATGGGCGACCACCTCAGTAATATCGCCCAGGCGGTCATCGGCGGCCTGCAATGGGCGGAAGTTGAGCCAAAAGCTACCTTGAGGCGATAAGTCAACGCAGGTACGGCGTGCCACGCACACCATAATCGTAACCGTTCACAGCGATAAATCAGCGTTTTTATGTCATTGCGAGGCCGTTAGGCCGAAGCAATCCTAAGGTCTCGTAGTGCTGAGATTGCCGCGCTCGGCGGAGTTTACCCTGAGTGCAATCGAAGGGCCTCGCTCGCAATGACCAAAAATGGCCAAAATCCGATATGTTACCCTGTGAACGGTTACATTTTCTGTTGACTATTTGCTATTGGAATTCTCTTGCCCATATATCCTGTTTTGCCCAAATTCTTTCCGTGTCAGTCCGTGTCAATCTGCGTAATCTGTGGTTTTTCAATCAAAAGTGCTGATAGCGCAAACCAAAAATCGAAATTTTTCGAATTTTTTTAACTCCTTTGCAGCAGGGCGTTTACGCTTCCGGCTCTGATTGCCAGTCCATGATTTTTCGCATAAAACGCGCAGATCCAGCCAATTATGGAAGGCCACTTGTAGTGGTCTGTAACATCGGATACTGCGTGTCATTGCGAATAAGCCTTCAGCCCTGAGCGCAGCCGAAGGGGAAGCGAAGCAATCTCTTCTTCCTTTCGGAAGGGGGCACATCATCGAAGTCCGCTTCAACATTCCGAGACGGCTGGAAAAGCCCTTGCTCTTTCTGGTGCTATTATATCGGCGGATTCGCTACGGCTATCCGTTCCGCCGGATACCGCTGACGCTGGGCAAATTCGCCATCGTTGATCCGGAGGACTACGAGCGCTTGCGTACGTATAAATGGCACGCCCACCAGAGCGTCCATACCTTTTACGCCGTTCACTCGCTCACCAACGGCAAAAAAGAGCCGCGAAGAAATTTGCAGATGCACAACCTGGTTATTGACGTGCCGCCGGGGCTGTATTGCGACCATATAAATCACGATGGCCTGGATAATCGAAAGGCCAATCTCCGCCCGGCCAGCCGGACGCAAAATGTCTGGCACAGACGGAAATTTACCCGCCGTACCTCTGGCGGATTCAAGCCGTCCAGGTCCGGCCCTGACGGAAAGCCCAGCCGATCAAAATACAAAGGCGTGGATTGGGCAAGCGATATGAATCGCTGGCGAGCGCGCATCCGCGTGAATGGCAAGCGGATTTCTCTTGGCTCATTCAAGGACGAAATCGAGGCAGCGAAAGCTTACGACCGCGCCGCCAAAAAATATCACGGCCAATTCGCCAGTTTGAACTTCCCTGATTAAACCCGCCATCATTCCGAGCATTTCTTGTCCCGTATATGCATCTGGTGCACAATGTTGAAAAACGTTGCAAATTGTCTGCAAAATCGTATAATCCTCTGGTGAGCCCATTCGACTACGCTCAGGGCAAACTCTGTCGAATGCGTATGCGCCAAACAAATCTATAAAAATAAGGCAAAAGTATGGCGAATAGTAGAAAGTTGGAGCTTAAGATATGAAAGTAAAGACAAAGAGAAAGCCCCCTGAAATTGTTATACGGGATAGCAAACCGGTGGCGGTTATCCTCGATATTGGCGAATATCAGGAGATTCTTGAGCGCCTCGAAGATGTGGAGGACTTGAGGACGTTGCAAGAGATGAGAAAGAAGCCGCTTCATTTCAGAAAGCTAAACGAATTCTTAAAGGAATATAATGCAAGTGTATGAGGTATATCGGTAGAAAATGGGTTCTATTGAGTT
>JAFNGF010000300.1 GCA_017885385.1 Planctomycetota bacterium | reverse complement strand
CCGATTGGGTGATAGAACAACTTGGCAAAGAATACGACCGGCCATTCTTCCTCGGCTGCGGATTTTTCCGACCGCACCTGCCCTGGTACGTACCGCCCAAGTATTTCGATATGTACCCTGTCGATAAAGTAACATTGCCGAACGTCAATGAGAATGACCTGGATGATATCCCGCCGATGGGCCGAAAAATCGCCAAGCCAGAAGGCGACCATAAAAAGGTCATCGAGTACAACCAATGGCGAAAAGCTGTGCAAGGCTACCTGGCATCTATCAGCTTCGTGGATGCCTGTGTGGGACGCGTGATTGATGCGTTTGACAAAAGTCCGCACGTGGATAATACAGTGATCGTACTTTGGAGCGACCACGGCTGGCACCTGGGCGAAAAACTGCACTGGCGAAAATTCGCCCTCTGGGAAGAGGCAACCCACAACGTCTTTATGGTCGTTGCGCCCGGCGTCACGCAGCCCGGCCAGCGCTGCTCGCGGCCCGTTAGTATGCTCGATGTCTATCCGACACTCATCGACCTATGCAATCTGGCTGCGAAAAAGGAGCTTCAGGGCAAAAGTCTGCTGCCGTTGCTAAAGAACGCCAAAGCAGAATGGCAGCGCCCAGCCCTAACCACGCACGGGCGAAATAATCATTCGGTGCGATCCGAGAAATGGCGGTACATCCGATATAGTGACGGCACGGAAGAGCTTTACGACCACGAAAAGGACGAGCTGGAGTGGACCAATCTTGCCGGCGACCCGAAATACGCTGATATAAAGAAAGACCTCGCCAAATGGTTACCCGAGACCAACGCCCCTGATGTGCCACAGGCTGAGACCAAAAGGAAAAGCTCGGCCAGAAAAGCTCAGCGCAAAACTTGAGAAAAGGCCGCAGAAGTCAAAGCAACCGCCACCATATTTACGCCTGTACAAGATGCCGTTGTTCAGTTTGCAGCTCTGGGATACGCGGGGGATCATCTGCGCAGCAAGCTGTTTTACTGACTCGACGAGGTAGTGACTTCATGTACGCCTTATGGTATCTGCGCCTGCTGACTTTCTGAGGAATTTGGTCTTTCATTCTTGCCGCTTCTGTGCCGGGCCTGGGCTGGAACATATATACCTCAACAAAATCAAAATTCACCTCGTCAAGCAGACGTAGTGTATCCTGGAATTCGTCCTCTGTCTCGCCCGGGAAGCCTACCATAATCTGAGTGCGTATTTGTAACGCCGGGAACTGGCTTTTTAAGGTAAGAATTGCACGCTTATAGTCCTCTATTCGATAACCTCTTCTCATCAGCTCCAGGATCCGATCGCTGCCCGATTGTGCAGCCGAGCTAAGGTACGGAATCTTGCCGCTTCCGAGAATCTGCTGGAGTTCGGGCATCATCTCAATCAAAAACTTCGGCTGGATATTTCGAAGCCTGATTGTGTAATCGCCCGGAATCTCCACCATCTCTCTAAGTAAGTCAGCTAAGGTGACGCCCTGATCTCTGCCGTATGCTCCCACGTCGGTTCCCAGCAGTGCAAACTCGGTGTAATCCATTGCCAGGCCTTGCTCAAACTCCTCGATGACCCTGTCAATAGGTTTGCTTCTAAGCCTTCCACGCGAGATCCTGACTGCACAGTAAGAACAGGCGTTCAGACAGCCGGTCGATACCTTGATGCAGAAACTGCCTGGTCTAAAGACGTTGATTGTCTGTTCGAGACGTCTGTAATAGGATGCTGTCAGCCTTTCTTTTATCGACATAAGGCTCGTAACCTTTCTTAAATTCGGAATGCGCCGCCTCTGGATGGATGCGATGTCTGTCCAGGGCGCCAAGTGGTTAGCGTAAGCATCCTCTGGACTTGTTTGTGTTTCGATAACCTCGGTAAGCTGCTCCACATCATGCTCGAAAGTGAAACCCTGGTGCACCTGTCTCAGGCGGGACATATTTATTCTAGGCAGACACCCGCACACGACAAGCTCAGCAGATGGCTGCTTGTTAGCCTGTATGAATCTTACTATTTTTATTGAATCCTCCTGGGAGCTTTCGGTAAGTCCGCAAGCATTGAAAACGATGACGTCGGCATCCTTGTAGTCGTCCGTGATGATATGGCTATTGTCACTCAAGAATGTCTGTATCCTGGCGCAATCAATGCGGTTCTCCGGGCATCCATTCGTGATGACGCATACTTTCTTGCTGCGGATTTGCTTAATGCAGGTGTTTTGCTCAAATCCGGTGACATTTCTTTCTTGGCGTTCGGCCTGTAATAAAATCATCTGTCACCCCCCGACTTGTCCATTGTGCCTCGTCCATCGTCCTTTATGAGCCGATGGATGGCCGATGACGGACGAAATTAATGTTTATCACTAAGTTGCTGCGCCCAGATGAAAAGTCAAAACACACGAATTCAAAAAGGCAGCTACCCCCGCTTGTGAATGTTTATCAGCGTTTCTGAACCGCCCCCAGTTAGATGTATTATATGGTTTTCTACCCCTCAAATCAAGGAAAAAACCGGTAAAAATATCAGCTTTGGCGTATTTTCAAAGTTTCTGCTTTTATTTGAGGACTTTATCGGACAGTTTTGGTTTCTGCCGTTGTAAATATAGCGGCTATAAGATGTGCTTGTCTTTCCGCAGACCGCGGTTGCTTGACGCTTCATTACGCCATCGCCAGCCGAGGAATCTATTTTTGCAGGTCATTGCGCCTTTTAGCTTTCATACTTTTTGAGGAGTTTTGACCGCTTCGGTGAAATTGTAGCAACTTGGTTTTGGCTCCCAATCGTCAGTCGCTGCGTCATCATTTATCCTACTTAGTATTTTGTTGATTTCGGCCGCTGCTACTTTGAGTCGTCTCAGGAATCTCTTGTCCTCTTCTTGTGCCTTACGTTGCACTACCTGGTTCTCCCCAAGAAGATGCTGGACATAAGCGTAGTCCGGTGTCATGCCATTAGCTAACGCTTCCATAGCAGACAAAGTGGCTTCTGCCCAAGCTTTTAGAGATAGGAACGTAACACTCCAGGCACAGCGCATTGACAGAGCTGCGTCAGGGATAGGCTGTATTGTTTCATGCCGCATAATCACTTCGTGTGCAGCTTGCACAAGTCGATTGGCAGCCTTGCACACTTCGACAGCAGCCACCGGATCTTCTGTTATGGAGTTCAAATACTTGACCAAGGTATTGTTGAACAAATCTGCCTCCCTTGTCTGGAAGTTGGTAACCATCAATTCCGCTTCATAGTAATCCAGACATCTCCGAAGCTCCTCACCTTCGATTCTTGATTTACTGAACAAACCCATACGCTAATGCTCCTTTCCAGTACGCTTTGCTAGTTCCCTTAAAGGCTCTGTTTCTCCTTTCTCGAGACGTTTCCACTTTTCAGACATAGCTTTTCCCTCAGGAGTGAGAGAAGACCAACCATATGCTATAAGAGCGTACAGAGGTAACGTTAGGAAGCCGAAAACATTTACGAGTAAGATATAAGTAGAGAAAACCACAACTATTGCTAACAACCAATGAATTTTCCATAAGAAGTAGATAGTCATTATCGTAGCGGTAATAATAATAACGTGTCGAATGACATCAAGAAATTGACGAATAGTGTTCCAAGAATGAAACGGATCTGATTTGGATTCTAACTTTGTCATTTCTGAACCCATTTTATTAGAATATCGGCCAAAAACAGCCCTAAATTGAGCAGAAAGTCCGTTATTTAGGGCAAACCAATTGCCGATAAAATAAACACGTCTCATGGATTTACAAGTGGGGAATTAAAGGTGTTGTTAAAACATGACCACTGGCGTAACAACAGAGGACATTAACAAACTCTTGGGTCAGTTTCACCAACTGGAAGCACTGCTTAGACCAGAGTTGCCAGCGAAAGACAACGAATTATGGGAACAATCCTTAGATCAAGCCAGGCAAGAACTGGATGAACACCTAAAAAAATGGCAATGCGGGTTTACGCTAAGGCCCGGTGGAAACAACCCGGCACGAAAACCCAGCAAGAGCAAAGATAAAGAAATCCAGCAACAGTATGAAAACCGTGTCACAGAAATTGCAGAAAAAAAGTACTATGAGAAAGACCCTACTTATGCCAATGCGGTTGATGAAGCGAAAAGGCAAACCGACGAGGTGCTGAAAAGTATAGACCATTTACTCCTGGCTGTTGGAGAACCACTACTGCAATTTCCCAGAGTAAAAAACAGCTTGCTTGCTGTGGACTGGAAAGGACATATCAGGAATTACTATCCTTTCTTGGATAAAGACAACTTTTCGTATCAGGTTCGCGACACGATAGATGTCTTAGAAGCTTTGAAGTCGCAGTTCGAACGCCAGGAGAGAAAAGAAGTTGAATCACAACAATACCAAGCAGAAATAGGGCAAAAGGCTACCATCAATGTAAACATATCAGGAGACATCCAAGCCGAAAATCTTCAGATAGGACATGATTCATCTATTCAAAAGCAAACAGTAACCAGAGAGAAAAAGAGCGGAGGTGTTAAGAAAATATTGAAGATTATCGCTGCTATTGTGGGTTTTCTTGCAGCGCTGGTTACAATTTTTCACTACTTGGGGTAGATATAGAAGTACTACCATTTTCCCTTAAGATCGCCACGGTTGCTTTTGGCAACCTTGCGACGCTTCGCGGATTGCTTCCGCCTGTCGGCCTCGCAATGACAAGGTAATGGATTTCTGCTGGAGTTTATCCCGTACCATGATACGGGGCAGGAATGACAACCTTTCGCGGGAATGACGAGCGACGGGGAACGAGTCATTCATCCTTCGCAGTAGCCCCCGAAAAGTCGGGGCTGCTACGGAGAATGGACGATTCACGCTTCAAGTGCCGCTGGGCCCAGATAGCAAGGGCGGAACCAGCCACCAAAACCAGGCCGAACAATAGCTGAAGCCCAGTCAACGTTTCGCCAAAGACGACACGAGAAATCGCAAAAACCGCAAATGGCTGCGCCAAAACTACCAGAGCAGGAACTGTCGCTCCAATACGTTTTATGGCCGTGTAATAAAAAACGTGAGATACTGCTATACTTGCAACGCCGGAAATCACCACACAGGCCCAGGGCCAGGCAGGCATCTTTAGGCAATCGCTTAATCTGCCAAACATCAGCCCAAGCGCAAAAAGCCCTATCACTGTATAAATACTTATCACCGAAAAGCCGCTGCGAGAGTCGATGTCCCTAAAAGCTATCTTGACCGAAAGCGTGTACGCCGCCCACATAAGCGATGTCACCAAGCCAATGATAACGCCCGTCCTGGTCCCATGCGCGGCGAAGTCTTGCTTAAAGTAGATAACGCCGATCACGCCGACCATAGAAAGAATCAAGCCGCCCCAGAAATATCTGCTGCGAGCCAGCGACCTCTCATCGACAAAAAATATCAGCGAGAAACCGGCGATCCAAATGACTGAGGATTTGTTGAGCAGGACCATAAAAGCGGGATCGATATAATAAAATGCCGCCGCCCACAAACTCTGGAAGGCAATATTGGCGCCGCTGGGTAAAAGCGCCCTTCGCCAGACACTTGTTTCGATACGCTTTGTCTTCAGGCGGAACAATAGAAACGGCAGCCAAAACAGACAAGCCACTGAGTACCGCAGCACATTCTGCGTCCACAGATCGACGTGCCCGGTCAGGTATTTTATGAAGTTCGGCCCAAGCGACCAGAGTACCAGCGAACCCAGACAAGCGAACGTAGCNNGGGACGTCGAATCTTCTAATGGTCGGGCCTCCTGTCACCGTGCTGCTCCAAATCCTCAAGAACAGTTGTTGTCACAATGCCCCGCAAAGCACTTACTCAAGCATTTGCATAACAATCTTGGCAACCTCCCGGCGAGCTTTCTTCTCGGCCAACGGTTCCGCCAGCTTGATCAGCTCCCCGCTGATTTGAGCTAAACTGTCCCTGTCCTCCACCAGGCGCTCGATGTTCTGCACAATGGGGTCAATAGATGTGAAGTACGGCATAAATTCGGGCACTAATTCCTTGCCCGCCAGAATATTGACCAGAGACAGGTATTTTGTCCTTACCAGCCATTGCCCTACCAGGTGCCATAAGATTCTGCTGGATTGGTACATTATTACCATTGGGCAACCCGCCGCCGCCACCTGCAGGGTGGCGCTCCCGCTTGCCACAAGCGCAAAATCCGCCATTTCAGCGGTAGAAACTACCGACCCGACCGTGTAATCACATTCAAAAGCGGCGATTTGTCGCGTCTTTAGTACCTTTTCTCGCTCGTCATCCACTGCGACCGTGACGAACGTTGCACCGGCATGTTTTCCCTTTATGCGAAGCGCAATCTGCTGCATCGGCTCCCAGAGCGAGTCGATCTCAGCAGCTCTCGATCCGGGCATAATCGCCAACCTTAAGCTCTTGGACTCAAAAGATTTGCAGTCTCTTCTGTACCGGCTCAAGCCGCCGGGCAGATCGTCAAGCAGAGGGTTGCCAACAAAGACGGCGTCAATGCCCCTTTGGCGGAACCAATTTTCTTCGAAAGGCAGTATACAGCAGAGTTTATCGCAATATCTTTGCATTTTGCGAATCCGCCAGCCGGCCCAGGCCCAGAGCTGCGGAGCCACGTAAAAAAGCGTCTTAACGCCCGCTTTTTTGGCCGCTTTTGCGATGTGAAAGTTGAAGGACGGCGAATCACAGACGATGACTAGATCGACCTTATTGCTTTTCAGAAAACGACTTATGCGCCTTATCAGCCCATAATAATAGCCGATCCGACTGAATGCCTTGTATATCATCGTGGCCCTGCCGGCGGTATCTTCCAGAAGTTTACAGCCGGCTGCCGCCATTTTCGGCCCGCCCACACCAAAGAACTCGACGCCGTAAGTGCTCTGCTGTAAAGCACTTATCAAGCCCGCACAATGGGCGTCGGCGCTCGGCTCGGCAGCGCTAATAAAAATGCGATATGTTTTGGCTTTGCCGGGCATAGACATTAAAGTGCATTTGTTAACAAGAATAGCGCAAAACAGCAACGAGATATTGGCAGAATTCGCAAATCAGAAGACAGAATACAGAAGACAGAATACAGCGGATTCACTCTGCACTTGGTTCATCATCTTTTAGGGGTGTTGCCCGGGCCTTGGCCGCCGTGCGTTTGGACACTTGGTTTTTAAGACTTTCGGACAAACTTTTTATAAGTCCTTATGGCACAAGAGTATAAATGCAAAAGAGCGACCTTTCAAAAATTGTCAAAAATGCGCAGAAATTTACAGAAATGTGCGCTTTTTGAGCAGAAATTAATAAAAAATGCGCACTTTTTGGCAAAAAAATTTTGGACATTTTCGGTTGTCGACCTCCGCTTTATTTTTTGGCCATTTCGCCTCTTGACAGCGGCCTTAATTTGTGTATCAAGTGCACGAGGACGGATAGCAGACGATAGAGGGTAGACCACAAAGGCCACAGGGTTCCGGATACCCGGTCCTGGATACGAGATGCGCAAAACGCTATACCGGCTTGTGGGTACAGCGATGCCGATGGCACTTTTCTACTGAATTCGGAAAAAAGACAAAAAAGTCCAAACATATACAGTTTCCACGAATTGACAACAAGAAATAAAGGTCGATAATCTCAGGTTAATCGTTTTGGTGTGCGGGCAAAACGTAGTGATTTTGCTTTTTGAAGGAGGGTCATCATGCGTACAAAACTGATTTGCTCGGTCACGTGTGTCTTGGCGCTTGGCCTGGTCGGCAGCGCCGCCGGCCAAGGCCTCAAAGGCGAGTATTTCAACAACATGACGCTCACCGGCTCGCCGGTACTGACCCGTGTCGAGGCGGTGAGCTTCGACTGGGGCGATGCCGGTTCGCCGGGGTGACGCTTTTGGTGACGGACGACGAAGGTCGTGCAACTGTTGCTACTGCAACCGTCGTAGTGACTGCACCCTAACAGGGTGATCAGTAGGGGCTTGAGTCTCAAACGGGTATAGAGGCGTTTGAGCCGGTTCTATTGAAATGTTTTTGCAGTTGCGATGCGCCGTCCTTAGCGCGGCGCCTTTATTGTTACCCGCCCGAGACAATCGTGAAGAACCCGCGCGGAGCGCAGGGCAGGACCCCGCAATAAACGTGTCCCCTCGGCCTTGCTCGGGGCGGGCCTGCGCCGAAGGATTGCGGGGCTAAATATATGTCTTAGCGGAAGGATGCCATGTGCTGCTACAGTTTTTACAAACTATTTACAAAACCGGAGGGCTTTTGTCCATTATAATATAAGAGTAGAGAATATTCAAAAGGCAAACCTCAAATCAGTGAGCAGAACAAAAATAAAGGAGAGCGAAAAATGAAAAATGTGAGAATGAAACCGACATTATGGTCAGCCCTGGCAGTAGCGATAGTAGCATCAATTGCCGTGGGGACGATGTTGCCCGGTACGCCCATCCTCGCGAGTGAGCGGGAAGCCCCACAGGTCGGGAAGCACTCTTTGTCAGGGCCATACGCCTACAAGAACCTGGCTATTTTTCTTATCCACGCCAAGGATGTGAAAGAGGCGACAAAATTCCTGACACTCCAGGAAGCTCTGGAACAGAAAAAGGCAACCGTTACTGAGACAGGGACTGTCAACACCCTTGTCATCGAGAACGTAGCCGACGATGTGCACATCTACATCCAGTGCGGCGATATTGTTCGCGGAGGTAAGCAAGACCGCACGATCGGTAACGACTACGTTATTGCTCCCAAATCAGGCAAAATTCAGCTAAGCTCGTTCTGTGTCGAAAGCGGCCGCTGGCGTCAGAGAGGCGATGAAAAGGCGCATGAGTTTTCCGCCTCCACCAATGCGCTGCCTTCAAAAGGCTTGAAGGTCGCAGCCAATTACAGCCAGTCACAAAGCGACGTGTGGCAGGAAGTGGCCGACGTGCAAAACAAGCTGAGCCATAATCTCGGCAAATCGGTCAAATCGCAACAGTCTGCATCCAGCCTGGAACTGACGCTGGATGATAAGCAAGTCAAGAAGGCGGTGCAGGAATACGTGGACGCACTTTCTCGCCTGGTTGATGGGAGAAAAGATGTAGTGGGATTTGTTTCTGCAATCAATGGTAAGCTCAATACCGCCGATGTGTACGGGTCGGCTGAGCTATTTGGCAGACTCTGGCCGAAACTGCTACAGGCCTGCTCGGTGGAAGCCCTTGCCGAACTTCAGAAAACGAGCGAATTCACTCATCCCACGGCGGAGTCCGCGGCGGCTTTCCTGCAAAATGATGACGAGGCGAAGATTCACCAGAGACAGATCGATGAGAAACTCAGGGTCGTTACCCGCCAAGGCAAAGACAAAATAGTGTTCGAGACTTATAGAACCGGCGAGCAAGAGGCGCTTCACAAAAGCTACATTCGCGCAGATTCAAAGCTGCTGCAGCAGCAAAAACAGCCGACGCAAAGTCAACAGATAAGGTCCAACATAACAAATTCAAACCGGCAGGCGCAACCGCAGCCACAGCAAGAATAATACTACAAAC
>JAFNGF010000299.1:11680-14461 GCA_017885385.1 Planctomycetota bacterium | reverse complement strand
ACCGGCCGGTTCGACCAGTTGTGCACTTCTCGAAGAGTGCCGATGGCGCCATCGTTGATCCAATCCGCCGCCAAACGGACCTGGTCTCCGGAACTCGCCGGCAGGAAATGGGTGGCAACTTTCGTCTTGCGGGCCGTTTCGATGACCAGTCTGGCTTCATGCACCCGATTGGCCAAAGGCTTATGCATTAAGACATGCTTGCCCTTTCTCATGGCCGCAATCGCTATGGTCGCATGGAGATGGTCCGGCGTCATGACTTTGACCGCATCCACATCCTTTTCCGTTTCCAGCAGCTCACGAAAATCCGCATACGAGGTGCATCCCTTGAATTTGTCGGAAGCTGTTTTGTTCGCATAGTACATTTCCACAATTTCTCTTGCGACTTCCCGGCCTCCGGGAACTCCCTTGTTCCCTTGTCTCCACTCGGGCTTTCCCAACCCTGCGGCAATGGTTCTCCGCACGCTATCTTTCCCCCATTCCACATAATCGTTGCTGTCCTTGTTGGGGTCACAGACAGCCACGATCTGTAATTCCGGCATTGCGAGCATGCCGACCATTTCCGTTAAGCCCTGAGTGCCGCAGCCAATATAGGCAAAGGTGATTTTCTCACTCGGAGCGATGTGACCGGCTCCTCCCAGCACATGTCTGGGCACGATGGTAAATGCGCCAGCCGATCCGGCTGCATATCGTAAGAACTTGCGACGATTCATATCAGGTCCCATTCTTTTTCTCCTTGATTGGTTTTCCACAGGTTATCTAATGACCCATCTTTTGCATCGCAACGGCCGCGTGGACTCGAATGCGTAGGGTCCGTTCATGCCAGCATACAGAAGCTGAATTAACCTTTGCCGTATCAGTCACCTATGTTATCCTTTGGGCGTCCGGCACTCAAGCTGTGTTTGGAGGATCGTGGTGGATAACAGTGTTTTCTCTTTGTTCTCAACCCGGCAGTTGGGCCTACCAGAAAGCACAACAATTTATTGGGAGTTTCGCCTGAATCATGTCAGGCTCCCAAAGCTTCACATTTGGTGTATTTCCTACACCGCTACTTTACATTCATCTTTAGCGCCATTGATTTTAAAGACCAGAGACTTGTCAAAGCTTCTTGGACCGTTCTTACCAGCCTGGAACAACCAGTGCGCGCACCGAAGAGCCCGCAAAATGGGCATCTTTGGCACTTGCCCGATTTTAGGCCGGTCTTTGTAAGAGCCTCTAACAAAATGAAAGATTTCTAAGGTTTATGGCCGATAACATGGGTAGCTGAATCGTACTGATAAGAGCAAGGAGGCTACTCATGGCAAAACCAATACTTGACGATTAACTATGGCAAATCATCGAGCCACTAATCCCAAAGAAGAAACGAAGATTCCGGTACCCGGGTCGAAAACCTTTGCCCAGCCGAGTCGTTCTGACAGGCATACTGTTTGTACTGAAGACCGGCATTGCCTGGGAAGACCTGCCACAGGAGATGGGCTGCGGCTCGGGCATGACATGTTGGCGTTGCCTGAGAGATTGGCAAAAGGCCGGCCTGTGGGACAAAATCCACCAGGTATTGCTAAGCAAATTGCGGCAGGCAGACCAAATCGATTTCTCTCGTGCGGTTGTCGATTCGGCCTCAGTGCGAGCGGTTTTTGGGGGGCCAAAACAGGCCCAAACCCCACGGATCGCCGCAAAAAGGGCTCGAAGCACCATATGGTGACCGACGCCAATGGTATCCCTTTGGCGGTGAGATTGACCGGCGCCAACAGTCACGATGTCACACAGTTGCTGCCGTTGGTCGACGACATTCCTGCTATTGCGGGCAAGGTCGGCAGGCCGCTTCGGCGTCCGGCTTCTGTGCTGGGTGATCGAGCTTACGACAGCCAACCACACCGCCAAAAACTTCGCCAAAGGGGCATCCAGCCAGTTTTGGCTCAAAGGCGTACAGATCACGGCAGTGGTCTTGGGATTTATAGGTGGGTTGTTGAGCGTAGTCTTTCGTGGTTGCACCAGAATCGCCGTCTTCGCATCCGCTATGACAGACGTGACGACATTCACGATGCTTTCTTGATTATCGGCTGTATCAAAATCTACTGGAACCATTTGTTAAATTGCTCATTTCGTTAGAGGCTCTAAATGTCTGTCAATACAAACGTAACCTCAATTCTCATGAAACTTGGAAAATGCGACTATTAAACTATTTGTTAGCACGTCGCTGATTTTCTCGCCTCGGTGTTCGTCATTTTTCTCGGCACCATCGCCAAGGTATTACCACGCACGCATACTGTTCTCTCCATTCAAAGGTAGTTTACGCATTGGCCAGCGGGGAAGATAGGCTTCTCTCGGTAAGACTCACCCGCAAAAAGCGCGCAGCGCCCAGCCTCCTAACTTGCCGACGGTCATTCCACATCAGGGTGGTAGGCATGCGAAAGAAGCTTCCTGTGCGAGGCCCTGCCGTGGCGATGGTCGTGACCTACTACAGCGATGAGCAGCGGAGAGGGGCAGCGACCTTCGAGATTCTGGTAGACGGCCAACGCGTGGCCGATCAGGAGGTAACCCGGAGCAGTCGCGGCCGCCGCGATCGTCCAGTTAGCACAATTATCTGGCTGAGGGACAGCTAACCCCGGAACAACCTGTCTCTGTTTTGTAATTTGGATCGCTTGATGGCTCGCTGCTGTACAATGAGGTGCCGGTGGAGAGATAACTTGCTGTGCTGGCCGGGGGAGCAGCTTCTCCAGGATGAGGTCCCTGCGACGGACAGCCTACTCCGCCGAACGTACTCCGCCGAAGTCGCCGACGCTC
>JAFNGF010000299.1:0-11672 GCA_017885385.1 Planctomycetota bacterium | reverse complement strand
GTCTGGTGAGAGTGCGGCTTGCCTGACGGTGATCCCACCGCCTGATTCATTTTTTCAAAATGTCCGCGAGAGGGACAGGGACGCGGCTCGTGAATTCTACAAGAAGTGCATGGACATCAAGGGAATCCCGCTCGTGGCCGCGGTCGAGGTTGCGGACCTGGCGATGCAGCGCACCTATGACATAGTAACCCACATGCTGGCTGGCCGGCCCGACGTGCTCAAAGCCATGGTCGATCAAGGCATGTACCTGGTCATTATCGGCAGAGACCAGGTCTACACCGATCTTCCCGAGAACAGAAACGCCCGAAACCCGGATTATCTCAATGAGCGTGTGCGCGGCACGGGTGGTCTTCCCACCAGCTTCGGCGAGGAGAATCTTCTGAGCCTACCCATCGACCGTTATGACGACGAGAGCATTGCGGTGCACGAATTCTGCCATACCATCGACAGCACGTTAGCCAGGATCGATCCGACCTTCAGAGAGCGTAAGAATGCTGCCTATCGCAACGCTGTCGACAAGGGTCTCTTCAAGGACACCTACGCTGGCTCCAATTCGTCCGAGTACTGGTGTGAGATCGCCCAGGCTTACTTCGACTGCAATCGCATCAACAACTGGAACCACGGCCCCATCGGCAGACGCGAGCAGCTTAAAATATACGACCCGCAGGGCTACGAACTGGTCAGAACCAGCTTCAACCTGAGTCCCGAACAGGACTGGCGCTACAGGCCGCTACAAAAGTTGCCCAATGTCATACCACCGCCGGCGAAGTTCAAAGTTGACCCCTATTACACCAAGCTCACCTGGGCACGGGAGTTTACCGTTCTTGGACGCGGCGCCAGCGACCAGGCCTTGCTCAAGGCCAACGATACGATACGTAAGATGTTTGCTTATCGCCACGACATCCTCAAGGCACTCATAGCTGACGGTGTCAAACTGGTCGTGCTCGGCCCCGATGAGAAGATATCCGACCTGCCTGAATACAAGAATATCCAAGACAAAAACCCGGATCGCACGGCGCGATTCCTTGATTACTCGCCGCAGACCAAGCTGCTCGTGGTAGGTCAAGAGAATGTGTTGGGCGACCCCGCAAACCCACACGCAACTTCTTGCCAGGTTATCCGTGTCTTTGCCAAGGTGATTTACTATGTAACCGGCATGCGTCCGGTTGATCCCAACTGGGACAGTCGCCCCCGATGGATTTGGCAGCAGTACGAATTGCGGGTCCAGCGGATGGACATCCGCTTCGACGAGAAACTCAAACTGTTCTATGACAGCGCGGTGAGCAAGGGCCGGTGGAAAGGCACGGCCGCCATTCATAGCCGTGTTGAATACTGGGCCGAGGGCGCACTGGCTTACTTCGACGCCGTTGGCACAGCTGAGCCGGCACCCAACGATGCCCACCATCCAATCACCACGCGCGAGGCACTCAAGGAATACGACCCGGACCTGTTCGCGCTCGTGGATGAAACGATGGCCTATAAAGGGAAAGTTGACTGGCGCTACCGGCAATAAACTACACGGTTAGCTTGCACCGCGTGTGGTCGGCCCGGTAAGACCAAGATGGAGCGGTGCAACCCCGCCATAGTGATTGCGGGGTTAACCGGTTAGCCCCGCAATGTATTGCGGGGTTTTTACCAAATTTGGGAGCGAATTATGGAGCGCACGCGGCGAAGGCATCGACGCCACATTAGAAAAGCACAAGGTTGATGCGATTGTTGCACCGACCGCTGGGCCGGCATGGTTGACGGATTGGATTAATGGCGACCAGGCATCGAAGACCGCCGCAGTTCTTACCGCATGTAAATCTCGGAGCCGGTTAGCCATCAATGAATTTTCGATTTTCGATCTTCAATTGGCAATTGGAAATCCTCAATGATATGACAACCTGCACCAAAATGGTAAAACACGTCCTGCTGTTCACAATGTTCGTCATATTGACCGTGGCCAATCCGCCTTCGCGAGAGAGACAAAGCCCCGATCCGGATCGGGAAGGCTCTTCGAGCAAGGCTGGGGACTTACCTGTAGGGTATGCTCCGCATACCGCCAAATCGGCCAAATGGTATGCAGAAATCTGCATACCCTACACAGGGATAGGCCAAGACATTCAAGCCCCAAATGTACCCCAGGATTCTCCACAGGAAAGATTCCCTGGGTCGCGGAGAGTTGAAGGGTACTACAAAGGCCGGGTCACACCCCATTGGTTTACCGACAATAAGTGTTTCTGGTATCGCAACGACCTGCGCGGCAACACCACGGAATTTATCCTGGTCAATGCCGAACAAGGGACGCGCCAGCCCGCGTTTGACCACCAAAAGCTGGCCGCAGCACTATCCAAAGCCGCGGGTGTTGAATACCAGGCCGAGGAAGTGCCGTTTGACAATATCGAGTTTCTAAATGACGCCAAGACGATACGCTTTGCAGTGGAACAAACGACTTGGACATGTGACCTTGCGTCCTATACGTGCACCAAGATGGACGCGACCCAGACTCAATCTTCACAAGCACAAGACCAACAAAGACCGCAATTTGGGCGGCGCGGGCGCGGAATGGGCCCAGAACGGGAGCCATCTCCAGACTCACCCGATGGTAAATGGACGGCCTTTGTCAAAGACAACAACGTATTCATTCGTGCCAAGGATAACGGCCAGGAAATGCAGCTCAGCACCGACGGCGTCGAGGGCAATGCATACGGGGTGCTCTCGTGGGCGCCCGATTCCAAGACTCTGCTNNCATAGTCGCCCCTATACCTTGCCGGGCGATAAGTTTGCCACCTATGAGTTGAATCTCTTCGACGTCCAAACCCAAAAGCAGATCAAGCCTGATGTCGACAGGTTAGAGTTGGATTGGCAAGTGCCACGTCTGCATTGGAAGAAAGACCAACGTCATTTTGCGTATGAAAAGGTCGATCGGGGTCACCAGCGTTTCCGAGTCATTGAGGTCGATTCACACACCGGTCAAACGCGCAACCTGATTGATGAAACAAGGCAGACCTTTATCTGGACCGCGCACACGGAGAACCTGATGCTGAGGCTGGTGAGCTGGCTGGATCAGAAAGATGAGATTATCTACGTATCCGAGCGCGACGGTTGGCGACATCTCTATCTGATCGACGCAAAGGAAGGCAAGATCAAGAACCAGATAACTTCGGGCGAGTGGGTAGTGCGAGGCATCGACTTAATTGATGAGGACGCGCGGCAGATATGGTTCAGCGCCAGCGGCAAGAATCCGAATCAGGACCCATACCTGATCCATTACTACCGCGTCAATTTCGATGGGTCCGACCTGGTAGCACTCACTGAGGGCAATGGTACCCACTCGATCCAGTATTCGCCGGATCGGCGGTATCTGATCGACACCTACAGTCGCGTGGATATGGCCCCGGTGCATGAGTTGCGGCGCGTCTCGGATGGCAAGCTGGTATGTCCGTTGGAAAAGGCGGACATCACCGAGCTGATCGCCGACGGATGGACGGCACCGGAGGTGTTTGTGGCCAAGGGACGTGACGGCAAGACCGACATCTGGGGCATCATCTGCCGACCGTGTGACTTCGACCCAGGCAAGAAGTACCCGGTCATCGAGCAGATCTACGCCGGACCACAGGGCTCTTTTGTGCCCAAGAGCTTCAGCCCCGTACGCCGGTTTGCGTCGCTGACAGATCTGGGCTTTATTGTAGTGCAAATAGACGGCATGGGCACGGCCAATCGATCCAAGGCGTTCCACGATGTGTGTTGGAAGAATCTCAAGGACGCTGGTTTTCCGGATCGCATCCTTTGGCATCAAGCCGTGGCGAAGAAGTATCCCTATTATGACATAAGCCGCGTGGGCATTTATGGGAATTCCGCCGGGGGCCAAAGCGCCGCTGGCGCCCTGCTGTTTCACCCGGAGTTCTACAAGGCCGCGGTGGCATCATGCGGCTGTCACGACAACCGCATGGACAAGGCTTCTTGGAATGAGCAATGGATGGGCTATCCAGTCGGGCCACAGTATGCCGAGTGTTCTAACGTTGAAAACGCCCAGCGTTTGCGCGGCAAGCTGTTCCTGATAGTCGGCGAGATGGACAACAATGTCCCGCCGGAATCTACCATGCGCTTTGTGGACGCACTGATCAAAGCGGAAAAGGATATTGACCTTCTGGTGATTCCCGGCGCTGGCCACGGCATGGGTGGCTCTTACGGCCAGCGGCGACTGCAGGACTTCTTCGTGCGTCATCTGCTCGGCATCGAACCGCCCGACCGCAATGCCGAAGACCGGGGGATAAACAAATCCGGATGATAGCATGCCTCTTACCGCTCCACGTGCGATTCTGCAAAGTGTCTATCCCTTGGCCAGGCATACTCCCATACTGCCAGCAGCCACAGCAAGATACGCACGATCGAAATCACACAAACAATAGCAATAGGCAGCAAGTCCTCTATGGTCGGATATCACCTTACTTGATGATTTTAGCCGAAAGATATTAGCGTGGCAGCTGAAGTCAACCATGGATGCTGGTGCCTTCAGTGATGTGGTAGAGTTGGCTTGTGAGTTTACCGGCATGCACGATGTTGAGGTTGAGAACAGAGCCAAGCTGCTGAGTAATAATGGCAAGGCCTTGGTCTGGAAGGAGTTTGGCCAGTATCTTGAGGCTAAAGGTATTGGTCATATCTGTGCTTCACCTTATCATCCCCAGACCACCGGCAAGATAGAAAGATATCATCGGTCAGTGAAAAAAAGGATGTTCTTGCATGTGTGGGAATTACCTGAAAAACTGGAGAAAGAGATAAACAGGTTCGTCAACTGGTACAACAGCCGGCGGTATCATGAAGCCCTTGGCAATGTCACCCCCGATGATGTTTACTTTGGCAGACGTGAGAAAATTCTTCAGAGAAGAGCACAACTTAGGGCAAAAACTACTCTTGAAAGAAAGTAATTTAACAGTAAAATCATAGAGACAGGAACTGAAATCGCTCTCTAATTCAAAGCCGAATTTGTCCCATTTCTGCTGACGACATGCGCATTACTTCCTTTTCGGCGACAGTACGTCATCTTCCTCTAATGACGCCCTGTGGCAGTGTCAATTCTCCATGTCTTGTAGCATTTCAGTGTTGGCTCACCGTCCTCCCAGATCAATGGCAGAAAGATGTTCCGGCCGACTCCCTTACCATGATGCTGGCTGTATCTGTCCCCTACGTACACATAAGTCGTCGCCTCATTGCCAACTACTGGGATTACGAAGTCATGTTGTGTATTGAACGAGTCGTGGGAAACTGGCTCTGTAGAAAGCACCTTCAGAGTGGACCATGGATCGGACAGAGAGGTGGAAATGGCATATTTCGTTTGGGTAGAATTCCATCCCTCCAGCCCTGATGAGAACCAGTAGTACACGCCTTTGATCTTGATAATATGGGAGGCTTCGCGTCCAGCGTGATGGCGCGGGTATACGGACGGCTCGCCGTTAACGTTATCGAACCCCTCATAGACCTTCTTCTCGATGTTAAGAAAATCAGGCGTCAGTTTGAATATCGCCAGACTCTGATTCAGGTATCGCTTGCCATCGATCAACTTGTCGAGAGTGCAGACAAGGTAGCCATCTTTCCCCTCCTGATAGACAGACTGGTCGCCTGTTGATCTGTTCCCTTCAGGATAGACGTATCGAACGAACCTGTAATCACCGTTGATAGTGTCGGATTGGGCAAAGCCTACCTTATGCCTTTCCCACTGTTGTGAGTCTGCTTCGAAGATCAGCACATACTTTTTCGTGGATCGATTGTAAAGCAGCCCCGGTCGTCCGGCCCAGCCAAGGATGGAAAGGGGACCTTCGGGCCTGATGATATCATTCTCGAATTTCCAGTCGGCCAAATTGGTGGAGGAGTATAGCTTGATACTCCTGAAGCCGGTTCGAGGTTTGGTTTCGTAGCCTACCCAGTAGAAGGTATCACCTTCCCTTATCATATGTCCGCCATTACACCAGATCTCGTTGCCATTAGTGTCCTTCCAGACGGTATCGTTTTGGATCGTCCCAACGTATTTCGCCGCCGTTGGCGACGGCTCTGCCTCACAAGGTGATGGGAGACTCAGCAGCAGACCGGCAACGACGAGTAGTAGCGATCTTCGCATTCTCGCTGAGGACTTTGTGAAAATCATGATGAGAGTACCTCCATAACAAAGTCTTCTTGCGGCAGCATTACAACAGGCAAACATCTTACCCATCAAGTTTCGTTGTGGCAGATCGACAGCGTTGACTCTTGCATTTTCTTCTACGCTGTGAGAAGATACACGCGTAGTCCAGTGAAAAGAGTTGGCTATGGAGTATTTCTTCAAACCTATCCTTTTTTGTTCTGTTCTTGTTTGGGGAGTGGTCTTGTAGTGAAAAAGATCTTCAAAGCGATATTTTTTGTCATCCTGGCTTGTATCTGGCAGTCAATCCTATTTGGTAAGACTTCCTCTGCCGGCCAGGACAGCCGCGTACACTGCGTAACCGATATTTCACACGAATTCACATTCTATTTTGACGGCCGTTTCGGCAAAAACTACGTGGCTCCGAACGGGGTAGATGTTCGCAACTGGGGCACACTGCACAAGTATGACTTTAGCAACGTCAACCTCCTTGTCCTCCAGTCATCCGCGTCCCCATGTCCCTATTTGCCGGAGGATGTCAATGCGGTGTGGAAATTCTTGTCAGAAGGTGGCGGTGTCGTTGCTTTGGGAGACTATGCCCTTTTTCGCAAAGAAGAGGAATACAGGCTGAATGCACTGGTCAAGCGTTTTGGTGCTGAGTTTGTCGACGAATCCGCCCAGAAACCTTTGAAGGGATACTCGATTCTTGAGAAGGAGATTATCGACAGTTACTCTGGCAAGATCATAGAACTTGAACAACCATCCGATTGGGAAGTGCTGGTCAAGGATGCCAAGGCTCATGTTGTGATGGCTCGGCGTCGTGTTGGCAAAGGATGTCTGGTCGTAGCTTCACGGTCCCTGTGCGGCCATAAGCCAGATGCCAGCGACCCTATCAACGACAGTTGGTGGAAGCCGTTGCTCGAGCAAACAAGTACCAACAAGCCGGTGGATTCCAAACATCGCCCGAAACACCAGATGCCCGAAAACCAGACTCAACGCGAAAGACTTCCCATCCAGTATTCCGACTACATGAAGCCCTACGCTGATGCAATCTATGCGGTTTATGACAAGTGCTTTCCGGTCATACAAGAGGTCATGGGTGTTCCGCCCTCAGAGGGCATGCTCACCAACCTGATTCTACTGCCGACCGACGGCGGTGGGTTCTCGTCCGGGTCGAGTATCGGCTTGGCAGCATGGTGGGGCGGCTTCCCTGAGAAAAAATACGGTATGGTTGAGCTTATTTCTCATGAATCAACTCATTCCTGGGTGCACCCTTTTACTGAACCGATGTGGAACGAGGGCATCGCCACCTACGTTGGCATTTTAGTCGGTCGCAAGCTGGGATTGGAGGCAGACGCCGATTCTACCCTGGAAGGCTGGATTAAAGATGCCAAACGGTACGATGCAGATATGACCAAATTTGACCTGGCGAACGGCAAGGACGTTCCGCACGCGGTACGCATGGCCAAACCCATGTGGATTTTCGAGCAGTTGCGGAAAGAAAAGCCGGATAGCGTGGCGCGTTATTTCCAGACAAAGCGGAAACTTGCTACGCCCGACAAAATTAAGAGGTACACAGCAGATGACAGCGTGGTGGTGCTCAGCACCGCTATGGGGCGTGACCTGTTTCCATGGTTCCGGTCGCTGGGGATTACAGTTGATCGCAGTAAGGCACAGATCGAGATGGAGTGACCCTGATGAGTTGCGTGGATCAGGAACCTGCCCGAATGCCTCCCACAATGTCCGTTTTGCCGCCATAGTATGGTCCTCCATAACGACCATTACTATTTATCGGCAAAACCTCACCAAGAACTGAAAGACCCTGATCATCCTGGCCAGATAACATCGTGACGGGGCGAACCTTTTGTTTTGACTATGAGCGCGGTTTGCGGTATTGTGTTGATTGTGCCGGCGGTAAGGAAAGCAGTTCTGGTTCTTTTTCTGATCTCGGGGGCAGCCGGGCTAATTTACGAAGTCACCTGGACCAGGTCCTTCGGCGTAGTATTCGGCAATACCGTTTTTGCCGTTAGCACGGTCCTCGCTGTGTTTATGTTGGGCCTGGCGGTGGGTAGCTGGCTGTTCGGCCGAATCGCCGACCGTCCGCCCCTGACGGATCAGCCGTTAAGACTTTACGCTCTGCTGGAAGTAGCCATAGGAGCGTACGCATTTACCTTTCCGACCGTCATGGCGGTGACGGACCATCTGTATTTGTGGTTTTACCGCAGCTTTGAGCCGAGCTTCTGTGTGCTGACCCTGGTGCGGTTCGCACTCTCGATGGTTATCCTGCTAATTCCGACAGCGCTGATGGGCGGTACGCTGCCGGTCTTGAGCAAGCTGTGGGCGGATTCATCCGGAGGTAAATCTTCCGGGCTGCGCATCGGCCAAAGCGTGGGACAACTTTACGCGGTCAATACTTTCGGTGCAGTAGCCGGTAGCTTCTTGGCGGGCTATTTTCTGATGCGGATTCTGGGTGTTAGCCGCACCGTTTACCTGGCAGCGTGCGCGAACGTGGCGGTCGGGATTCTGGCATTTGTTTTGGCCAGCCTGCTCAATCGCAAATGGCAAACCGCAAATCGACCCGCGGTAAGCAACAGGCAACAAAGCATAAGCCCGTTGAGCAAATAGTCGATGAGCGGCTCGGCAAAACGGAGCTTATTGTGCTTATAGCAGTGGGGCTGGCAGGGTTTTGTGCGCTGGCTCTGGAAGTCCTTTGGACGCGGATACTGGTCTTTGTCCTGGGAACGTCAGCTTACGTCTTTGCCTGTATGTTGACCTGCTTTATTTTAGGCCTGGCAGTGGGCAGCCTTATTAGCACTCGTCTGATCGTGCGGAGAGTCAAAAGACCGATTTTTGCGCTGGGCGTGGTGGAATTTTTAGTGGCGCTTTCGGTGCTTAGCTCCATGCCGCTGCTGGGGATACTCTGGCATATCGACAACATGCTGACGCAGAGAATACTTGCTCCCGGCTTTTGGAAAGAGGTCGCAACTCAGTTCGTTGACGCAGCGGTTGTTCTTCTGGTCCCTACCATTCTGATGGGCATGGTCTTTCCCATCGCAGTAAGAAGTTGTGTCCTATCCTGGAAAGCAGCGGGCAAAAGAATAGGCCAGGTCTACGCAAGCAACACCGTGGGCTGCGTAGCAGGCTCGTTCGCGGCAGGTTTTGTAATGGTGCCCCTACTGGGTCTGCGAGATAGTTTCCTGCTGGTGGTCAGCATCCAGCTTTTGCTGGCTACCGCGGTTGTCTTCTTCTCGGAAAGGAACGGGCGAGTGCTCGGCACCACCGCTGCGGCACTTTCAATAGCCATAATCATTGTTGCCGCGCTGAGCGGTGGGCGGGACATATTTCTAAAAACGATAAACACACACCACTATCCTAGCGAAATCATTTACATAAAGGATGACGCTACCGGCAGCGTGACCGTCCATGACCTGCCCGATGGCGAGCGGCTCATAGCGGTGGATGGCGTGGATGTGGCGGGCACAAATTTAATGCTGCGAACCACTCAAAAGCTGCAGGCGTACATTCCGCTGCTGGCGCACGGCAGGCCTGAAAAGGTTCTACAAATCGGCTTCGGCAGTGGAGAGACATCGGGCATCGGCTTGGCGTTCGGCGTGGAGGATTACAGAATCGTAGAGATTTGTCCAGCCGTTTTCGATGCTGGCAGATTCTTCGAACAGATAAACCGCGGCTCCTACAAAAACCCACGCCTGCAGAAAATCATTATGGACGGCAAAAACTTTGTAAAGCTCACCGACCAGAAATTCGACATCATCATGAATGACGCCACATATCCGGGCACGACCGGGAGCTCCGCGCTTTATACTTACGACCACTTCAAGCAGTGCAGTGAAAAACTCAAACCTGGAGGTATGCTGTCCTGTTGGGTGCCACTGGACCTTCAGTTGGAGGATTTGCAGCTCATTATAAAAAGCTTTCAGGCGGTCATGCCCAACAGCTCACTCTGGCTTTCCAACAATTCACTCAACAAGCACGCGCTTTTGTTAGGGACACTGTCGGAACTGCAAATCGATTTTCAGCGCGTCAAAGAGATAGTGGAACGGCCGGACATCTCTGCGGACCTTGCCGTGATCAACATTCATTCGGTTTACGACTTTCTGGACTGTTTTGTGGTTAACGACGCTGGGCTGCAAAAGATAGCAGGCAGCGGGCCGCTCAATACGGACGACAACCCTCGGCTGGAGTTTGGAGCGGCAATAAAACGGGACATAGATATTTCTCTTATGAATGTCCTGAGAAAAATTTCTGACAACCACAGTCCGATTCTACTGTACCTGGTCACGTCCGGCGACGCGAATGAGAATGAGAAGGTACGAGGAACTCTCCAGCAGTACTTCACCGGCACCGGCCATGCCTTGCAGGGCATTTTGGGAATATTGGAGGGCGACCCGGATATTATGGATCAAGAGTTCAAAATGGCGATGGCAGCCAGTCCGCAGGACGGGGATGTGCAAAGTTGCCTCGATGAAATAAAAGACGAGATAAAGGACTTAGAACAAGCCCTAACCCACACTCCGACAGGCGCAGCTCTGAGGTCGCGCCTGGCAAAAAGATACCAGCTTTTGCGCCAATACAGCCAGGCTGTCGAGCAATACCGCGTGTATTGCGAGCTTGACCCGCGCGACGCCAGAGCATGGAACAATCTGGGATTTTGTTACCAGCAGTTGAAACAGTTTGAAAACGCCGTTGGGGCGTTTAATATGGCAATCCAGTACGATACAAAACTGCTGGCGGCCTATGTGAATCTGGCTACTGCGCGCGAACAAAGCGGCGACTTGGCGCAGGCCGCGCAGAACCTCGAACGGGCGATTGTGCTGGCTTCCGGCACGCAGCAAGTTTACCTTTTTGACCGGCTGGCCCGGGCTTACTTTATCCAGAAGAAATACGACCTTGCTCTTGAGACTCTGGAAAAGGCGATAAAAGTGGTTCCGCCTGATTCCGAGCTGCGGCAATACTTAGAGGAGCGCAAGCAACATGTGACCGGTGCGGCTAAAGAGTCCCAGCGATGAAACTGGTCACTAAGTAATCAGGTTAACCTCCAATTTGCCTGCCCCAAACAATCCGATTCCTGTGTTGCTGCTGTTGAGTTTTTACAAACTATTTATAAAACTGGTTAGCGTTTGTCCGTTATATTAATAGTAGAGAAAATCCAAAACTATAGCCCTAAATTGAGGACAAGCAAAATGACACAACTCAACAAAAAACTCATCAGTTGTATCGCTGTGGTGTTTGCCGGTCTTATCGGGCCGGTATGGGCACAGTTGGACCATGTAACGGTACGGCCCCCAGCAACAAATGTCATTGTGCCGCAAAACCGGGCACACGCTTTTGCCCCACAGTTTACAACGTATCTTTCGGAAATCAAGGAATTGATGCAGAAGAAGTGGCCGAACAACCGGACGGTGAATATTGTCTGTCACGGCCACAGTGTACCGGCCGGTTACTTCAAAACACCAGTAGTTGATACCTTCAACGCGTATCCCCATCTGCTCCATGAAGCACTGAAGAAAAAGTATCCTTTTGCAGTCATCAACGTTATCGTGACAGCCATCGGCGG
>JAFNGF010000298.1:2612-5841 GCA_017885385.1 Planctomycetota bacterium | reverse complement strand
TTTCTGCCACGCGCTTCGTGTTACCATATTTTGATTCGTACACAACCAAGATCTTTGACAAGCTGGTAACCTCCTCGAGAAAAGAAGAGCGTTTTATAGCCTCATAAGCGTTCTTCGCTTATTCAGTTACTGGATAGTAATGGATGTTGTTAGTATGCAACCAACTGACTATACGCACCAAGCGACCAGTATTCGACCTTGTTTTTCGACGTTCTATCGTGCTTCCATTGAAACGTCGTGGTAGCGTCTGCGTCAAACGACTAGGCTTAACGAGAGCTGAGACAAACGCCCTCTTTCATAAACACAACAGCAAACATCTAAGTCGTTTAAACCTGCCTCTGTCTATCGATAAAGGCTGGAATACATTAGAGTCCAACTTGATTATCCTAATACATTCGCTTGTAGAATAGCCAGAATATTAATCCCGAGAGCACGATGAAAAGTGACGCCACGTATATCGGTGCTTGTGCGACGGTCTGTGCAGCAAGATAGCCGGCTATTATTGGCGGAATTGATTGCGCCAATGCTGCTACGCTCGCATTGATGCCCAATATCTCGCCTTGCATGGATTGATCCGCCGATCTGCTGATAATGGTCGGGAGGAAGGCTTGCGAAAGTCCGTTTGCTATCCCAAAAAAAGGGACTACAAAAAGCANNATCAGCAAACCTTGTTAGCTTTCGTACTATCAACCCTTGCGAGATTACGATCCAGAGGCCTACGTATGCCAGAAAATCTGCAATGTTGCCTGAAGTGAAATTGAACTTGTTAATGAAGTATACGCCGATGAACGTCGTGTAAAACGTGAACCCTCCTTGGAAAAGAAAGGCTGTAGTAAAGAGCGTCCGAAAGCCTCTGAACGTGTAGGCGTGTGCAACATCGATCAGAGACCGATCCCACCGTATTTTGAGCTCTTTTCTTGCACGCACGAGGGTTTCTGGAAGCAATGTTACGATAAGCACGATATTCAGCGCACTCAGCATTGCAGCAAACCAAAAGGGCGTGGCTGGGTTGAACCAACTCACGACGGAAGGGTCAGACAGCTTTCCACCGATATAAGGACCGATAATGAACCCAAGCCCGAACGCAGCTCCGATAAGCCCGAAGTTTTTTGCTCTTTCGCGAGGTGGCGTAATGTCAGCGACGACCGCCTGTGCGACAGGTATGTTGCCACCCGTAACGCCGTCGAAACCTCGAGCGAGGAAGAGAAGGGGAATGTTTTTGGTGATGATGCCGATCGCGAAGACGATGTATCCTGCGCAGGTGCCAGCGAGTGACACGCCGAGCACTTTTCTTCTTCCATATTTGTCCGAGAGTTGGCCTAAGATAGGAGCTGCAAGAAACTGACAAAGAGGATAGATTGCCACGAGCCACCCGAGCAGAATGTACCCCTGTTGTACTGTGTAACCAGCCGGAAGAACGTAATATGGGGAGCGGGGACCTGCGAGCAATATGGGGACGATAGGAATGAGAATACCGACCCCCACTAAATCTAGGAATACAATGGATAGGATTACGAGAAGCGGTTTTCCTGACAGATTTGGAGGCTCACCTTCCATCGCTGTTGCAACTCCTCGTCAAATGGGTGTAAGCACACAGCATTGATAGAAGATATAAATGTTGTGTTCGCTTGCTTCAGGCTGTTCGCACGTGCAGAGCCGTTCTTCTGCGAACCGGCCGAAAGATTCCGGCCATCTGTCTAGCATAAATAGTTGCGGTGAGCCACCTCACTAGTTTGATGGAGCACAAATTGAAATGTTGAAACGGCAGCACGCCGATTAACGCATCAGGTAGCCAAATTTTGAGCACTTTTTTGTTTCTCCTTTTGTCCACCACCGAAACCACCGGACCAATCATGAGATACACGTGTCAGAAACCGGAGCAGAGAGAGCAGGAGCATTCAAGACCGGGAAGCACGACGATCTTGTAACAAGCCATGCAGTAGCGACCCACACGGGTTCCCTCCTTAGCGATCAGAGTCTGCGCCTGTGGGTGATCGAAGACGTCATATATGACCTCTATAAAAAGGAGGCAATAGAACCTTTATTCTAAAAAAGAAACGTAGATTTAAAGATAAGGCTACCCTAAAGATTGTCTACGATAAAACGAAACGGAGGATTGAAAAATAACGCGACATATAACATTCGTGAAAAGTTTCGGATGCTACAATCCCGGCGACGGTTTGCAGCTGACCGAATCGGAAGCAATCACACTTGTTGATGCGGGTTTCGCCGTGTTTAGCGAAGCGCCGTGAATTGGCCTATTCAGGCCCCTTCTTTTTCCCATCCGACAGCGCAGAAAAGAGATACTTGTTTTTAGATTCCCTTTGACTGACGGGCTCCTGTCGGGACCTGACGCAACTCCATGGAGTAATGGCCACAACCAACCTAGAATGNNAGTGCAAATCAGACTAGACTGAAACGAACTCAAGCAGTGCTCAGCCTTACGCGTAATAAGACCGATTTCGGGGCGCTTAACGCATAATGCCCATCTTCTTTGTCCACGCAGTGGCCTCTGAGAACTTCAGCACGGGATGCACCTTGACTTTTCCAACAAGCCGGAATGGTTCTAGAGCGCTGTTTAAAGCTTCGTTGTCATTTGCATCAACAACCAAGGAAAACACGTGTCCCGGTGCATCGGTGTACACCTCAGTGAGGGTAACGCCGGAGCGCTCCACGTGTTCGACGACTTTTGCAAAAAAATCCTTGTCGGGTCGTACAAGTCCTCCCGGACAGTCTTCGGCCGTGTGTTCGGCAACTACCGTGAAGAGCAATGAATCACGTACTGCTACGAGTTGTGCGAATGAGTTGTGCTGACGCGTTTATATCACTTGCCGCGTTTTTAGCAACGCTGTGAGTAGATGTTCAGCCGAGCCTGCGAAGAGGAAGGCCAGAAAGTGCTATTGCCTTTAAGAATTGGACGTTTGATGGCGAGATGATCGTAGCTACGCATAGGGTCTCCTGTGGTCGAAATGACCAAGATAATGCCAAGCTGGAGTGCTTCTTCGCCTGAGGCTCTTTATGTAGGGCTTCTGCATCTGTCTTTATTATGCAGTTATACCCAATTCTCATAGCGTGTCAATATGCAATACTACAATGAAGAAAAAATGCATAATCTCAGATTGAGAATAGAAAAAGAGATTTTGAATTGGCCTAATGTAACTACGAAAAAAATGTATGGTTGTCCTTATTACAAAACTAAGGAAAGATTATTTGCATTTTTGGTTACAGA
>JAFNGF010000298.1:0-2597 GCA_017885385.1 Planctomycetota bacterium | reverse complement strand
ATAAGTGTTGATGAAACAACTGACTTGGAAAAAATAATTCCATTTATAAAAGATAGTTATAACCAGTCAAAGACCTAGCGCTAGTGCTACGCCAAACACAGCGATACACGACGCTTTTTTTTGAAAATTAACTTGCAGCGATCAAAAACGTATCATATGCAAATAAGAACCGGGAACGGCGAACTCTACTGCAGCCGTGAACGGTACGCAAGAAGCGGCTGGCATTCCTGGTTTTGAGGGCGTGATTGCCGTTTTTGGATTGATTATAGCTGCAGGCACGCTTGCACTCAGAAAGAGAAGGTAATTCAAGGCTGATTTGTGATTCACAACTAACCTCGTAATAAGCTGACCTCCGCCTCGGTGAGGGGGAGATTTTGAGCACGCACTCTTCGATAACGCTTTATATGCCGCGATTTATTTTATGCGCATAAGGAGCAACCATTGTGGCAAGCGGCCCTGTAATCGCTATTTCTGACACTCATATCGGTCGGCAAAAAGGGTCTGCTATTCGGTTAACACGCTTTCTGGACTGGCTCAATGAAGGGCTGCACGCTGGGATGCTGCCCGTCGAGACTACAAATGGAGAAAAGAACCTGAGGGTACCGGAAAAGCTAATTCTTTTGGGGGATTTTCTCGAGCTCTGGAGACCACGCGAAGCCGACTATACAAGCCCCGTCAGAGACGGTTACCGCATCCTCGATTCGCTCTTCCACCTTGGTTGCCACACGATTTATGTCCCCGGCAACCACGACGACGTGGCGGCTCGATATTTCGGTACCTACCCGGATCAGAATGGGCATCTCAAAGTCGTGCCCAAGCACTATCCGCAGGAAGGGGAGGGGGAGCCGAAAGAGGGAGAGCGAATCGGAAACCTGACGTACTTCTTCCTTCACGGTCACCAGTTCAGCAGGCGTTGGAGTCCGGGTGTGCTGAAGTTCGTTGACTTTGTCGGACGGGTCTCGTATGAGGCGTATGAGGTGAGCCCTCGCGCCTTACAAGTTGGGTCCATTTTCTTCGTGCTCTCTTTGATACTTGCACTGTTCTATGCGATACTCCCACCGTGGGCCCACCTGCTCGGACAATTACCGGCCCTAGTCACGGCCCTTTTGGTTGTTGTATGGATCATCCTTGCCGTTTTGGGCTTCGCATTTTTTTGGCGGCAGCTCCAGCTCGCTTGGAATCGACCTCGTCATGAATACGTGTCAGGGTTCACGGAGTCTCCCGCGTTCAATCGACTCATCGGTAAACCGAAATACCGCCGCATCGATGACCTCGTGAACCGGCACTACTACAAGCGGGGCAAAGACACTATTAATGCCGACGTAATCGTATTTGGCCACACTCACGTGCCGGGATGCAGCCGGACGTTGGCAGTTGCGAAAGGGAAGACGTTTGTGAACACCGGCAGCTGGGTCGAGAGTGACTCCCGCCCGCACGACACACTCGCATACATCGATGAAGACCGACCGCAGCTCCTGCAATGGGATGATGAAACGCGATATGTACACGAATTTGAGGAGAATTAGCACTTTTTAGCGACAGCAGCGTGTTTTTGACTCTGACAAAGTGATATTCGTCTCTAACAGCGATCGATGGTTTCTATCTGTGGGCGTTGCTGGTCGTCGTCTGATATAGGCGATGACTGTTCGTACTAAAATCAGGCATAGGTAATATAGGCACAACAAGGGATCGAATGAAACAAAAGATAGACATCAAAGCATCCACTGCCTGAGCACGTTTCCTCCTCTACCATTAATTGTATGTGCTTTAAAGAGCCATTTATTACTGCATAAACACAAATTCCTATGAGACAAAAATTATGAAGAAGGCCTTGGATTTCTATGAAAAAGGCCTTGGCTGGAAACGATCTTCTGCAAGCCTGGAGGACCTTATATTGTTTCCCCTGGGCGGCATCGTGCTGGCGCTATATCCCCGGCAATTATTAGCCGAAGATGCTTTGGTGGAAAACACCGAAACCGGCTTTTCGGGCATCACGCTATCATATAATGCCCTGTCTGAAAAGGAGGTTGAGGAGGTTCTGGAAAAAGTCAATAAGCTTGGCGCAAGGATCCTGCGCCCTGCCCAAAAAGCGTTCTGGGGCTGTTATTATGGCTATTTTAAAGATCCCGATGGCTATGTCATTGAAGTAGCCTATAACCCTTTCTGGGAGCTGGATAAAAATGATAATCTCAAATTACCATGAGAAAAAGGAATAGCCTACAGAAATTAACTGATATACCTGGGGTCGGGAAATCTATTGCCAATGATTTACGAAACATCGGCATACATCGGGTTGACGATTTAAAAGGTATGGATGCCGAGCGTATGTACGAACTTTCAAATGCCTTCGCCGGTAAGGTTCAGGACCGTTGCCTGCTATATGTTTTCCGCTGTGCGGTATATTTTGCAGAGACAGCAGAACATAAACGTAAACCTGAAAAACTGAAGTGGTGGAATTGGAAGGATGGGAGAGCATTAAGATAGCAACGGTGCTAATACCTACCGGCGTTTATAGAAAAACATTTGTGATAAAAGAATTATATGCTGAAAAATCATAAGTAAACGCTTGTTTTAATATTATTCTTGGAGTAATAGCA
>JAFNGF010000297.1 GCA_017885385.1 Planctomycetota bacterium | reverse complement strand
CCTGCATACCCTACGGACTACGGACGCTATGGTACCGGTCGGCACTGGCAGAGCATAAGGGTGGCATCCTCAATCCGCCGCCGCGTCTTCTTGTCGAAGACAAGAGTGGGGGCGGATTGGGGATGGTTCCTTTTGATGGCTAAACACGTACACCGAAGTCCGGCGACGGCTAAACGGTGTGCAAGACTCTTTCCGGAGCGATCCGATAACATAGGGCGCGGCGACGAATATTTCTTCTTGACGTTGGGAATGGGCTTGGCTAATATCGGGCGAATTCAATGAGCCGCTACTTGTTATCGTAGCGGCTAAAAGCTTTTAAGGCCGAAAATTATGATAGTTGACTGCCATACACATATAGGTTTCACTGCCGACGACGTTGAAGCGTCCGAACATCTGGCCGCAGCAGAAACGGTGGATGCCTGTATAGTGCTTGCGACCGCAAACGGCCCGACCGAAGAAATCAACAACAGGCTGTCCGAATACGTCAATAAGCACAAAGAAAAGCTGGTCGGCTTTGCGGTGGTTGAGCCTACAAAAGACAAAATCAGTACAAAAAACCTCGTCTCGATCTGTGAAAAGCTCGGACTCAAGGGGACGGTTCTTTATTGCTGCGCCAGCGGTTTTCATCCTGCTCACAGCAGGGCGATGCGATTCTATGAATCAGCGCAAGAGCTGGCATTACCCGTTTTCTTTCACTATGGCGACCTGGTTCTTAACTCAAAAGCTGTTTTGGATTATGCCCAGCCGTACCTTTTGGACGAAGTAGCCAGGACATTTCCAGCGTTGAGAATGGTCATTGGGACCATGGGCGTGCCCTTTGTAGAGCAAACATTAGCCATGGTAGCCAAGCATGAGAATGTATATGCGGATCTAACCATAAAGCCGGGCAGCATCTGGCAAACTTATAATACGGTGGCGGCAGCATACGAGCACGGAGTAATGGATAAACTTCTGTTCGGCAGCGGATTCCCGCTCGGCAACGCAGGTGAATGTATTGAGACGCTGCTGGGCTTTAATATGCTTCTGGCTGATACTAATTTGCCGACCGTGCCGCGAGCCAGTATCCGAGACGTCATTGAGCGGGACGCGTTGGCGCTGCTTGGAATAAAGATTGATGACAGGCTCCGCTGCACAGCAGCTAATAATAAGAAGACGGGAAATTAGCGACCGTAAAGATGGCACGCGAGAGATGGTCAAGCAAGCTCGGCGTGATACTGGCTGTGGCGGGCAGCGCAGTAGGGCTTGGCAACTTCTTAGTGTTCCCCAGTCAGGCGGCGCGCAATGGGGGCGGGGCTTTTATGATTCCCTATTTTCTGGCCCTCGTGCTGCTTGGGCTGCCCCTGATGTGGATCGAGTGGACAATTGGCAGATTTGGGGGCGGATTCGGCCATAGCACCGCACCTGGCATATTTCACACCCTCTGGAATAAAAACAGGTTCATTAAATATTTCGGCGTGATCGGCATCTTTGGCCCGCTGGTCATTTTCATTTACTACATTTATGTTGAATCCTGGCTTCTGGGGTATAGCATTTTTGCCCTTCTGGGTAAATATAACTCATGCACCACAGAACATAGTATGCTGGCGTTCTTGCAGGGATATCAAGGCGTTGTTCAAAATCAGTTTTTTAGCAGCATAGGCCCCAGTTATACCTTCTTTCTAATCACCTTTCTGTTGAACATTTTGATAGTGTGTTTCGGGATCAGCAAGGGAATTGAAAGGGTATGTAAATATGGCTTGCCTATCCTGTTTGTGTTTGCCATTGTGCTGATGGTGAGGGTTCTGACCTTGGGCGCCCCTGACCCAGCCAAGCCAGATTACAATATCGCCAACGGACTGGGCTTCTTATGGAATCCAGACTGGTCGGCCTTGAAAAGTGCCAAGGTTTGGCTGGCAGCCGCAGGACAAATACTCTTCACATTGAGCTGTGGCATCGGCGTCATCCTGACCTATGCCAGTTACTTGACCAAAAATGACGATGTGGCATTATCCGGGTTGACAGCGGCAGCAACCAATGAGGTGGCAGAAGTCATTTTGGGCGGCAGCATCGTAATACCGGCTGCATTTGCCTTTTTTGGTCCGCTGGCCACCACAAAGATAGCTGAAGCTGGAGTTTTCAACCTGGCGTTTGTTACTATGCCTCTCGTCCTGCAAAAAATTGCTCTTGGTAATGTCTTTGGGTTTTTATGGTTTATGCTGCTTTTTCTTGCCGGCATAACCAGCTCAATTTCACTGGCTCAGCCTGCGGTTGCTTTCCTGCAGGACGAATTTGACTTGCCAAAAAAGACCGCAACTGGCATTTTCGCTATAACGACCTTCGTGTTAACCAATTCGGTAATCTTCCTGCTCGGTAAAGGCGCTGTGGATGAACTGCATTTCTGGGGCGGAACGTTCTGCCTGGTGCTATTTGGGACTATAGAAACGATACTTTTCGGCTGGATTTTTGGTATGGAGGATGGCTGGACGGAAATGCACGTAGGTTCGGATATTAGTATACCGAGGATTTACCGCTTTATTATTAAATATGTCACGCCGGTATTCCTCTTGTTCATTTTGGGTTTTTGGTGCTGGCAGGAATGGACACCTTTGATTCTGCTTAGGAACATACCTGCGGAAAATGTGCCTTACATCATAGGCATCCGCCTTATGCTGGTTGGACTTTTTGCGGTTCTGGCGATTTTGGTCTGGATAGTCTGGCGTCGCAAAGAGCTCAGGAGTACGTAAGATGCGCCTTGGGGGCTGGATATTCATGATTGCAAGCTGGTCTGCGATCCTTTTACTTTTCTTATTTTCATTGGCACGAACTCTACGGCAGAAAAACAAAAGCAATAGATAAGAACTACTTACCCGCAGGCACAATGCCGCTCAGCAGCCAAATCGACTTGCTGCAAAGTGTCAACAGTTTCTCATTTGAAGCCCTTGACGCCGTCTCCTATGTATTTCTCGCAGGCTTTTTCCAAATCCACATCGTTTATGTTTGCAAGTGTGCAGAGCCAGGCGAAAACGTCGGCAAATTCTTCCTGCTTATTCTTTTGGTCGTTGGATGCCAGCGCCGTGGCCAGCTCTCCCACCTCTTCGATAAACCACATAAAGGTGGCAGGAACTCCTCTTTCCTGGTCTCGCTTCTTGTACTTCCGGGCGATCAGTCGTTGAAATTCGCTGATATGCATCTGACAAGCGGCCACGGCAGAAGAACATAAGCGCACAACCCTGCCCCTGCACGGATCGTGCGCTTATGATCTGCCCGCTGCCTGCTTTCGCAGGCACGAGTTTACCCCCGCGGAAGCGGGGGCGGACGTTATTTCCCTTGGATTAAATTTGAGAGCTTTGCTTTCCCGAAAACGTTTCTGGCCTGGGCGATTGCTTTTTCGTACACCTGCTCGGCTCGAACGCTGAATTTTTCGCCGCCTGTTTGCTCGGCCAAATTTAACTGACTGGTCATAGGGCCGTCAACACCCTCGATAATCTCGAGCATAGTGATTTTCTTGGTGGGCTTAGCCAGGGAGAATCCGCCGCGAGGACCTCTCTTGCTGCGCAAAACGTTTGCTCTGACCAGCTGCTGCAATATCTTGAGCAGGTATTCCAGCGGTATGTCATACTGTTCCGCTATGTTCTGCGATAACACAATGTCTTTGTCCTGATTCTGGGCAATGTACCCGACTGCCAGTAGTGCGTATCCTGTGGACCTGCTGATTCTCATTTTAATCTCCTTCCTAATGGGCCAATTATTACGTAAAAACCTTTACGTTAGCTGATTCTCCAGCCTGAAGGTTCCAGACGACTCACGGGTACTATTATGGGCGGCGAGCTTGCGATTGCAAGCCTTTTCTGTCTGAAATACACAAAATTTTGACTTTGCTAAACACCCCCTAATTTCAAGATTTTTACAATAATGTGCAGAAAATTAAAAATTTTTCCAGGTACGTATAGAGCTTGACATCTTCAATGCTGTAACTTAGGATTTCGCTTCGGTTTCTAGGCCTTTTTAGGGAGAATGTTATGGCGGCAATTAAGCCAAAAATTAGCGTTGAATACACCGGGAACGCAACTATAATGACTTTTACTGATGAAAGAATTCTTGAGGAAAGGGATATTCAGGCCCTTCAAGAGTCGGTCATGTCGGTTGTCGAGCAGGCAGAGCAGATAAATCTGGTTTTGGATTTCCGTAATGTGCGGTTCTTATCCTCGGCGGTTCTGGGGCTTTTGATACGGGTCAGCAAAAAAGTCTATGAACGCCAGGGCAAGCTGAGACTTTGCAACATAGACCCTAAGATATACGAAATCTTTAGGATAACTCGCCTGACGAAGGTTTTCGATATTTGTAAAGACCTGGAAAGCGCAACGTCAACCGGCGGTAAAACCGCCGGCTAAATCCGGCGAGCGTACGCCGGCTGAATATTCAGCCCCGCGTTCCTTCGACCCGGCTCAGGCCCGCCCCGAGCAAGACCGAGGGGACGGATTTACGCGGGGACGACCGGCGTGTGGCTCATTGAGGCAGAGAAAGGTATGAGCTAATGGCGGCAGAATCGCCGATCTCTTGTTCAATGGTTCTCGAGAGCAAGCCGTCTGCCATTGTAGGGCTGTGCAATAAGCTTCTTTCAGAGCTGCAAAGCAATTGTTTTAGCCAGGATGATATTTTCGCTGTGCATCTGGCCATAGAGGAGGCCTTCATCAACGCCGTCAGGCATGGCAATAAGATGGATCCTGCTAAAAAAGTTAAGATTGAGTATTTGGTCGGCTCAGACAAGGTTGAGATTTCAATGACCGACCAGGGTGATGGTTTTGACCCTCAAGGTGTGCCGGATCCCCGCGTCGGCGAGAATCTTTATAAGCCTCAAGGCAGAGGCCTGTTCCTTATTAACTCCTACATGGATGTAGTCACATTCAACGAACGCGGCAACCGGGTGCACATAGTCAGATTCAAAGAGAAGCCCTCTCTGACAGGCAGCCAGAGCCAAACACAGGCATAGTAATACTAAAGCGAAAATAACCCGTTACTATGCTGATTGTAACTTATTTCTTTATATGGAGTTAAATCTTAAATCTTAATATCGAAATCCTAAACAAATCCAAATGATTGAAATTCAAAACTCCCCTGACGACAGTCAAGGCTCGAAACAACGACGCCACTTCAATAGCGACAGCCGTTTGGGTCATTTGAATCTCAAATTTCGAATTTGTTTAGGATCCATTGGACTCCGCTCAGGCCCGTCCCGAGCAGAGCCGAGGGGACAGGTTTAGGATTTCGTGCTTCGGATTGTTTTCCTACTATTATCGGTAAAATTATTTGGGCTGTACAAGTAAGTAGTGCGACCCAAAAGGGCAAGACAACTGCAAGGAGGAGTGATCCCAGCATGCTCGGCAAAAATTCTGTTGTATGCATCAGTTTGTTTATTCTTGCCGGTTGTGCATCTCGTGAAGAGCCGGCGCCACGGATTGTGTCAGGCCCCGCCGTTTCGGGGCCAAGGCCCGTTCAGCCGAGGGCCAAGGCTGTAGAGCCGAAACCAGATATACCCCGCATCGGTAGAAACATTCCGAGCGATTGGCTGCCGCCCTCCGAATTGCAAAGGCAATGGACTGCCATAGTCATACACCATTCGGGCACAAGCAACGGAAATGCGGCCATATTTGACAAGTGGCACCGAGAAGGCAATCACTGGGAGGGTGTCGGCTATGATTTCGTCATAGGTAACGGCAGCGACAGCGACGACGGCCAGATTGAGGTCACGTTTCGCTGGCGCCAGCAGCGAACCGGCGCACATTGTAAGACGCCGGACAATTGGGCTAACGAGAAGGCCGTCGGAATTTGTCTGGTGGGCGATTTTAACCAGGCGGCGCCGACTTCACAGCAGATGGGTGCGCTGTCGAGTTTGGTTGGTTTTCTGCAAAATCGGTACGGCATTTCCGAAAGCCGTATTTACGGTCATAATACCACGCCGGGTGCAGGAGTGACCGACTGTCCCGGCAAAAAGTTTCCAATGGCCCGGCTGAAATCGATGCTCCAAGGCTGAGGTCGGGCGTGTGGGTTCGTGCCGTAGTCTGCGGGTCCCATAAACATAGCGGAGAATTCGCCGGTAGCCGGTTTTTAGCACGATTGAGCCAAAATATCCTCTTTGCCCCGCGCGATAGCAAAGTCCATAAGGAATTGAACCGAAATTCCCGTGGCGGTATTACTATTTTGGGCCACAGAGGGCACAGACCTGCCTGCCGGCAGGCAGGGAGCACAGAGGATTTGGTATTATAATCGCCTCGACTGCGCTCAGGACAGGCTTTTCAATTCTCTCATTTCTCTGTGGTCCCCGTGGCGACTTGTTCTTTCTTTCGATACGCAGAAAGGAGCTAGTGGAATGGATATGTACGACCCGATGCTTTCCCAGAGCCATCTGTTGAACGAGCAGATTGCACGCCAGGTTTTTGACACCCTGCCCGAGCAGGGGCCTATCGTGGTGATTATGGATAAAAATGGTAATAGCTGGCCGAGCGACTCAGAGGAATTTGCCAAGTTGAGAATCAGCGAGCCGTTTTTGAAGGAGCTTTGCGCCAAGGTCGACGACGGGGCCGAGCCTATTGTGACCCAGGTAAATGAGGCCAGCATTATTGCTGCGCAATTGGCCACCGACCGGACGGATTGCGGCTATGTGCTGATTGCTCTGCCGCGATACAGCCCCGAGTCGACTCTGGTAAATATTGATCTCATTGAGGCGCTGCTCAATCAAATTGCCTTGGTCGCGAAGCTGCTCGAAAAAAACACACTCCTTTATGAGCTTCAGATGAAGCATTACGGCGCTTACAGCAACAACAAGCCGTCTTCCAATTGACCGAATTTTTTGTCCGGGCGGCGCACGCGCCCCGGCGATCGACTCCCGACTTCGGCTCTTCACGTTCCTACCTATTGTGCTGCCGGGGCTACTGCCTGATTTTTTAATTGCCGAGAGACACAGAACTGCTATAATCCGTTGCGTCAATGGGGCATCGGGCCGCCCGTGCCCGTGATAATCGACAAATGAGCTGGGCATAAGACAGAGGTGAAATTCCAGATTTTCAAAAACGGCCAGTTGGCTGATAAATTCCGACTGTGTGGCGCGTTTCTTTTTGGAACGGACGGCGTTGGCGTCCGACGCACTAAGATCGCCTTTAAGGATGGACTGCTTGAATGTACAAAACCGAATCTGGAAACCGCAGGCCTGGCTTTACTGTGGCCTATCGACGGCTTTGGAAGGGTGCTTATGCCCACAACGTGTCTGCCCGAAAGGCAGCGCCCGTATAATCTTAATCTGGAGATGGCTCGGGCCAGGCTGATGCAAATCATCAATAAGCGTGAGGATTGGTCGTATTTTAACGCCGTCGAGGACTTGGAGGACCTGTCAAAAGAGGCACAGAATCTGTTTATTCAGGCCATTCAAAACGGCTCAAATGCCTCACTGGCGTCTCAACTGGCGGACGAATCTCTCAAGAAAGCCCTGGTCTTCTCGGAAAAGCTGGCGATAAAACAGGCGGAATCACTTTTTGTTATGCGGGTCAAGAACCACGCCTTCGGCCGGGGCTGTCTCGGATGCAGAGTAAATCCTGCCCAGATTAATAATGCTAAATATATTGACAGATTGCTCGATGTGTTCGGCTCTGTGATAATACCCATAAACTGGGCTCAGGTAGAAACTCAAAAAGGCACGTTCGATTTTTCTACGCTCGATGCCTGTGTTGAGCTGCTTTGCCAAAAGAAGCTGGTGCTCGGCGCAGGACCGCTGCTTCGGTTTTCAAAAGGGCATCTGCCGAAATGGCTGTTGCGCGGCGGGACGGGCTTCGAAAAGATGCGCGAGACCGCGTATCAGTTCGTTTCCAGAGTAGTTGCTCGTTACGCCGGCGCCGTACATAGATGGTTCATTGTGAGCGGCCTGAACTCGTGCAACCATTTTGGCTTCAGCTTCGAGCAGGTTCTGGAAATGACGCGGGCGGCTAATATGGCTGTAAAAGCAGCCAGCACAAGGGCCGTAAAGATCATAGAAATCAGCAGTCTGTGGGGCGAATATTACGCGACCACGCCCAACAGCATTCCGCCGCTGGTATATATGGACATGGTCGTGCAGAGCGGCATAAATTTTGACGCATTCGGGCTGCAGATGCGGTTCGGCAAAAATCAATCCGGAATGCACATTAGAGATATGATGCAGATATCGGCGATTCTGGATTACCTTGGCCCTGTAGCCAAGCCGCTGTATGTCACTGACGTGGAAATTCCCAGCCAGAGTGCTGACGGGCTGTATAACGGCAAGGTCGCGGGCGCCTGGCACCAGGAATGGGACCAATCACAGCAAGCCCTGTGGCTCGACCAGTTCTACACAATTGCCCTGAGCAAGCCTTTTGTTGATTCGGTAACATATTCCAACCTGGCTGATACCGACGACAGCACTATCGCTCATAGCGGCTTACTGACCGCGCAGCTCGAACCCAAAGAGTCCTTCCAAATTCTAAGAAAGTTCCGTGCCGCGGTTTTCAGCAGGTAATTATCTGGACTATGCCAAAAGTCACGCAAGAAAGGATTCAAGCGTTCGCATTTGTTATCAGCGTGTGTATGTGTGTCGGGCTTTCTGTGGTCATTATGACCCGGAGTCTTGCGGGGCTTGGACGGCCGCGCCAAATCCAACTGGATGAGAAGATAAACCCGAATATTGCCCCGGCAGTGAGCTTGCTGAGATTGCAGGGCGTAGGTTCATCACGAGCCGAGGCGATAGTAGCCTACCGGGAGAATTTCGGTGAAAAAGAGCGTAAGGGTCCCGCCTTTCGAGACGCTAATGATTTGAGGCAGGTGCGTGGGATAGGACCCAAAACAGTTGAAGGTGTCAAGGAATGGCTAAGGTTTGATTAGCGGATGAGGAAAAAGAATGGACGAGTGGGAAATTGATAAACCGCTCGGTCAATGCTACGGCACGGGCAAAAAAATACAGTACGGCGAAGAATACTTCGGCGCGCTCGTAGAAACCCAAGAGGGGCTGCAAAGGCGGGATTTCTGCACCGAATACTGGGAGAAGGAAAAGCCGGATGTTTTTTGCTATTGGAAAACCAGGCTGCCGCACCCAGACCAGAAAAAGCAGATATTTGTCGATGACGAAATGCTGATGGCTTTCTTTGAGCGGCTGGGAAGGGAAACCGAGCAGGAAAAAATAAACTTTCGCTTTGTGCTGGCACTAGTGCTTATGCGAAAAAGACGGCTAAAGTACGATTCATCTATAATGGAGGCCGATAAGGAGATTTGGCGCTTGAGATTTGCCGGCGATAAGCAGACGGTTGATGTGACAAATCCGCATCTTGATGATGAGCAGATCGAGCAATTATCCACGCAAATTGGTCAGATACTTCAGACAGATTTTTAACAAATACATCGCAAGAATTTTGAAGTAGGACTTTGTAGTGAGATGGTGAAAAAAGAATATCTTTACATTCTTAGCGCAGCGGTGCTTCTTGCCGGCTGCGGCCAGCAAGTTCAAAAGCCTCTGCCGATTTGTCCGGGCAAAGAATCCGCAGCCGAGGCGCTATCCGTTCTGCGGTCGCACCTGCAAAATGCCGCACCGCTGAAAGCCAGCGGCTCGTGCGTTTTGCAGTATTACGCCGAAGGAAAACAGCGGGCGGAAAGATTCCCGGTCAAACTGTGGTTGAATCCGCCGCAGGAAATTTTCCTGCAGGGTGACGTGGCTTTTGATCCGCAGGGCGTCATCCTCGGCGCAAACCAGGACGAATTTTGGCTGGCAATA
>JAFNGF010000296.1 GCA_017885385.1 Planctomycetota bacterium | reverse complement strand
GCAGAGGTGTTTTTTAGGAGACCATCATGACAGAAAATTCTGAACCCCGCGCACCATCAACGGAATCGCCGGTTCGCACTGCCCCGATAGGACCCCAACCTTCAACACAGCTACCGCTTAGGCCTCATCGCGGCGGCGTCGTCCTGGCACTGGGAATCCTCGGCATCGTCGTGTGCTTCATCTGCGGCATTATTGCCTGGGTGATGGGAAACAACGATTTGAGAGAGATGGCTGCCGGAACGATGGACCCAGCCGGCCGAGGATTGACCCAGGCTGGCAAGATCTGCGGCATGATCAGTGTCATACTGACCATAGTGGGGCTATNNCACCATGCACCGATAAAGCTGAGACGGCGCGATGAAAATTGAGCTTGTGCGTAGTTCTCGGCGTCCCGGGTGGCCGCTGTGGGCACTATTTCTGGTGTCGGTATGGTTAGGGCTGGGAGCAACTATCATTTGGCTGACGGCCCATACTGGACGGTCGATCGACACCTGTCCGTTCAAGTGGGGAACCGGTATTGCGTGTCCGACCTGTGGATTCACTCGNNGCCTGCTGCATGGCCGGATCGGCCAAGCCTGGCTCTATAATCCCTTGCTGTTTTCGGTATTGGCTGTATCGTTCATCGCTATCGTGGTGCGCTTATTTTTCGCCCGAAGCGTGCGAGTCCATCTGACACATACTGAACGCGCAATCGCCTGGGTTCTGGCCATCGCACTGTTTTGTATTAACTGGGCGTACGTGGTATTGTGTGTTGGCTGATATTTACAAAATCCCTGCTTATGGCTGATGCGGCGCAAAATACCTGGTTGGCAAGAATAAAACGGACTTTTACTTCAATTCTGCCTGTTTCTACGAGGCGCAAAGGCCGGTGTATTCGTTGTGGGGCGTGCTGTAAGCTGCCGAACGTATGTCCCTTCCTTAGGTATGGGGCGGATGGAAAATCACGTTGCACCATTTATCTGCTTCGCACGTTGAATTGCAGAAAATATCCGCGAACTAAATCTGAGTTTATTACCGCCGATACGTGCGGCTATAGATTTGACTAAGGGCGGGCTGAATCGTGCCCGGCATCTTTAACCGCCTGAGCGGCGTGCATTTGCCTACGATTCATTGTAGACCGCTGCGGGGTTTTTGGACCCCGCGTGCAACGTGGAGAAGGAAAACCCCCAAATAAATCCTTCGACCCGGCTCAGAGCCTGCCCTGAGTGTAGCGAAGGGACGGGTTTGGGGGCTAAATATTTAGCCCCGCAATCCTTCGACCCGGCTCAGGCCCGCCCCGAGCAGGGCCGAGGGGACGGGTTTATTGCGGGGTTGTATTTTGCGGTTTCACCGCAGATTTTTGCCTAAAGGGTGTATACAGAGGATCGCCTATCAAAACCAACTGCCAGGAATTAAACGGCGTAGTTCGGTAGTAAGCCTCAACGAGACAGCTTCCGCTGTACAGCTCCAGGAAAAAGTCTCTAGGTTCAGGAAATGAATGAAGGTAAGGCTCGGCCACCGCCCCAAGAGTTGCCGTTATTCCGTCTCTGAGCATGGCGGGACACCATTGGCTGCTGTTTGGGTCGCGGAGGTTCACCGCTTCAAAGCTGGAGATATGATATCCAACCGCACCATCGACAAAATCAAACGCGTCTACGTACTTTTTCAGGCTGTACCAGCCGCAGTAAACGGCCGCCTGCGGGCAAGCTCCCGGCCCAAATAGTGCCTCTGTTTGCTCTTCTTGGACCGGCAGTTGTGTGCGCAATCTCGTAAGAACTGCCAGATCCCTCAAAGACTGGTCGTAATAGCCGGGCAAATAACCGGGCTTGCTTGGCAGCCCTCTTGAGTCGATGTAGGCGAAGCCCTTTAAGCCCGTTTGCTCTGCCGCTATTGCCTTATCGATGAGTCCTTTGGCCACCGTGTAATCCGGCCCATCCAGGCGGCAGACCATAAGCGTTCTGAATCCCAAACCTGACACGTTATTTTTCAGCATGTTCGGCTGCCATCGATAGAGCTCGTAGGGACCGAACATCGCCATTGACAACTCGCTATCCACTGAGGCGTCCGTCTCCTTGCCGGTGATGTAGTCGATGTCAAGCTGTATCTGGGCGAGGTCCAGGCCGGCACGCTTGTGTTCGGGAGAATTGGCCAAGCCATTCTGCTCCAACTGCTTAAGTCTGGTTTTCTGCTGGTCAGCCAGCTCTGTCAACTGCCTAACTTTACCCTCAAGGCCTTTCAATAGCCCTCGCCCGCCCACCTTATAAGGTACGCCGTAAGTAGGGAGCAGGCATCTGATTTTGCCGGCAAATTGAAGATCGAGCAGTTTTTCGCGAATAGGTCCTGCAAGCCATTTTTCATAGTCGCTTCTACCGATCGTATCTTTAAGCTCTGCCCCCAAAGACACGGTAAGTATATTTTCGCCCGGCACCTGCCGCTTCTGGCAGTAGTATCGAGCAAGCCGCATAGACGCTGCATTGTCGCTATTTGCTATCAGTAAAATCTCATCGGGCTCGAGCGCCGGGGCGGCGTTAAACGGCACCGCGACGAATAAAATCATAGCGATAATTTTAGCCGACATTTCCGAGGAGCTTCCTCACCTATTTGCCCTGTCCGCGGGTATATTCGCTCTGCGAATATCTTTTTTCGTAGACGTTTTTACGCCCGAAGACCTGGGCAATGGTGGCAAAGATTATCTTTATATCCAGCCAAAGGCAGGCTGTTTCTACATACTCTACGTCGAGCTGGAGTTTTTCTTCACGGGTCAGCTCCGCCCGTCCGGAAATCTGTGCAAGGCCGGTCAAGCCCGGCTTTACGAGCAGCCGTTTTTTTTGCCGGTCATCCCACTCAGCCATCTGCGAAATATAAAGCGGCCGCGGGCCGACAATGCTCATATCGCCCTTCAATACATTAAACACCTGCGGCAGCTCATCGAGGGAATATTCTCGCAGAAACTTTCCCACGCGGGTGAGCCTTGGGTCATCGCCGGATTTGGGGCTTGGCGCAAACGCGTCAACACCAACCTTCATTGTCCGGAATTTGTAAAAGATAAATGCCCTGCCGTCTTTTCCCGCCCTTTCCTGCTTAAATATCGCAGGCCCTCTGCTGGTAAGCTTGACGGCTACGAATATGACGACAAATACCGGCAGCAAGATTACTACTGCCGGCAGGGCAATTAACAAATCACAAACTCGTTTCCAGAGTGCCTTCATAACGGTTACTTCCGCTCGGCGGCTGCTGGACAAACACGGTCGACAACCCGCGGCACCGCACAAATGGCCAAACTATGTCACTTTATCTGGCGACGGCTTGTTTATAAGCCGGCCTCGCCTATAAGGAAACTTAAACGGCGCTGTCGCCAAGCCCCACAAAGACCCGAGACCGTAAGCTATATGCAGCACAACAAACGCCAGTACAACTAAAAGTGCAGACACTTTTGTTTGCCGGGCACATCGAATAGCAAAGGCAATAGCAATAGATAGATAGACCACAACACAGCCAAGCAACATCCATTTTGTCGGCTCCCATAAGAGACCTCCCAACGCAAGACCGGCCAGGCCCAGTACAAAACACATCGGAACAAAATGTCTCAAGGACAACCCACCAGCCACCAGCCAAATCGTGTACGGATTCCACAAGCCATTATTGAATGACTGCTGCCACAGGCCGCGATAAGTAGCACGTGCATAGTAACTGAGTTTTATTTCAGGCGAGATAACAATACGCCCACCGGCCTTACGTATCCTGGAATTTAGCTCGATATCCTGATTCCGGATCAGCCTTTCGTCGTACAGACCAATTTTATCGAAAATATTCTTCCGATATGTCCCAAAAGGCACAGTGTCCACTTCCTGCTCGGGGCCTTGCAGCCGAAACATAGCGTTGCCCACCCCAAACCCACAACTGGCTGCCGCGGCGATCGCTTGAGCCACCGCCGTGTCAGCGCCAGGCAAGGTAGCACAATAGCCACCGACATTATCAGCCCCAGTTCTACAAGATACCTCCACGCATTTGGAAATGTAGTCGTGCGCAAAGGTTGAATGACAATCTATTCTTATGATGTAGCGGCCACAAGCCACCCTTATCCCAATATTCATCGCCGAGGGAACAATCCTCTGTGGGTTATCGAGCAATCTGATCCGCTCGTCCTTCTTGGCCATCTTCTGCACGATTTCCCGGGTGCCATCGTCACTCATCCCATCTGCGACCAGTATTTCCATCTTTTCAGCGGGATAGTCATTATTTAGGATGCTTTCTATCGCCCGCTCGATGAACTCAGCCTCGTTGCGGCAGGGCGCAATTACAGTAACCATTGGAAGATCAGTTTCGTGCATAGCCTAAGATAGCTAACAGAGATAGTGATCAAAACTTTGCATCTGAAAGCAAAAGCTTGCAGGTNNTCAGCCAGTTCGCGGGCATTTTTAGCCATCTGCTGACACAACCGGGAATCGGCTGCAAGTTCTTCTAGCGCATCCGCCAACGCCACTGGTTGGGATGGGTCAATACATCTGCCGCAGTTGTTGCTCTCTATGGTTTCACCCAGCCAGCCCGGCACATTGACCAGAACCGGCTTGCCGGCGGCCAGAGAATCAAACATTTTGTTCGGAGACCAGGTGTGCTCTTTCGCTGCCCGGTAGATAATCATGCACACGTCACACGCGGCGACAATTCGAGCAACCTCGGCCTTGTCCGGAACCAGGTCACTGAAGATGACATTGGTCAGTCCGTAGCCGCGAGCCATTTTTTCAAGATCGGGTCTTTTTCCGCCGCTCCCATGCAGAACGAGCACAATGTGGCGGCTGCCCCGCTCAGCGAGGATTCGGGCGGCTTCGATGACGTACTCAAGACCGTTGGCAAGACCCATTGCTCCGAAGTATACGGCGGCGAATCTGTCGCCCAGGCCGAGCCGCTCGCGCCAGATGGAGCCATCCAGGTCCGGCCGGAAAAGGTCCAAATCAGATGCGTTCGGAATGACACTGACCTTTTCGGCGGGCACGCCTGTGCGGACAATCCCTTCTTTCATACCTGGCGACAACGCCACGATGTGCTCCGCACGGGCGTATATTTTTCTTGCCATTCGGCTGAGCCACCATATAGCCGCAGGATTTCTCAACGCCCCCACGTTTACCAGCGCCTCGGGCCACAGGTCACGGACCTCAAAAACAAATGGAACGCCAAAGTGCCGGCTCAGAGCGATGCCGGCAAGCCCGACGGTCAACGGCGTATGAGTGGCAAAAACAACGTCGGGTGCGGCCAGATTTTTGCCCACACGGGCTGCCAACCTGGCGAATTGATAGAACTTGAGCATACGTCGCCAGCCGCTCATCCCCGTACCCACCTGCGGGTCATTGTAGCCGGCGGCAATCGAGACTATCCGGATACCTTCTATCTCAGCCTCTACGTATTCCATACCCTTCGGCACCGGAAACTCCTGATTAGCAAGGCCTGAGGTTATGACTGTAACCTGATGACCTTTTGCCACGAGGTATCGGCTGAACTCGTAGGACCGCGTCCCCGTTGTGCCCTTGCGCGACGCGAAATACTGGTGTAGATAATGACTGTGCATGGCTGACTTCACAAAGGTTCTGCGGCACGCGCTATAACGATAAGGCCGGGCGTTAGAATAAATTTTTTCCCCACCAGAAGGGTCAGCACGTAACCAAGCAGATAACACAATCTTTTGCTAAGGCCAAGGTCTTTTCCCTGACCATAGTCAGGAATAACTTCAATCAAATTAAAACCCGTTAGAGCAAGGAGTCTATCCATACCTTTTAGAGAGTAACCAATAATGACATCGCCGAGCGTGCTTAAATCGCCTTTACGCACGCACTTATTAATAAGTTTCGCATACAGATTTCGGTTAGTGACGCGAACAACGATAACCCCACCAGCTTTAAGACATTTCTTGATATTACCCAACACTTTTTGGCAATCGGGCACGTAATACAAGGAGTCAATTAACGTCGCTGCATCTACTTTACCAGGCACCTGGCTTAGTTCCTTGTACACTATCAAGCCCCTCTGTCTGCACGAGTTCATTAAACGTTCATTTATCTCGACGCCTATTGCGTTAATTCCTTTATCTCTCGCAAGTTCCAAAAGATGACCGTAAGACGAACCAAAGTCAAGAAGACTAAACTCACTGTCCAGACCCCCGCGATTTGTTTTCATGTATTTCCCTGCAAGTCGCAGCACATATTCAAAGAACTTTATCCGGGCGCAGAAAAACTGCTGCTCGTTCTTTTCTTGCACATAGCTAGCAGCATAGTAATGGTTCATTCTGATCGCATCATCGACGTGCCTATAGAATATATCGCAGTCTTTGCAGTGATACACAGGGGTCTTGTAGTGGGAAAATCGGTCATAGTAAGCGGCATGGCCGGAGAACTTCATCGGTTCGTCACATATAGGACACTTAATCAGATTACTTGAGATTTGGAATTTCATCTGAGTTTCTCTGCAGTCTGCAAACAGGGACAATTGGACCATTTCTTTTTACTTGTTTTTCAACTGTGTAAGAAGTTAGCTTCCATAACTGCTACGCGTACTTCAAGCTGGCCTGAAAAAGAAAACGATTCTAGATTCCTCCCTCGCAAAGATATATCACTGACACACAAGATTCGATGTTCCTACCCTACCAGTATATCCCCTCGTAGCCGTCGGCGCGGCGGTCTACACCCTTAATGTTAGCCACGTCTAATACGCGGATACCTGCGGCCAGCCAGCTATGAATGCAGTCGGCGTCTATTATGGCGTGATTTACAACAATCAAATCTGTTGCGCAGAGATCTTCCGGTGAGCTAACAAGCAGCTTTTCCAGGTGGCGCAGTGCTTCTTGAACCTGCTGTCTGTTGCTTCCGATAAGCCGGTCCGGCTGCACCGCAGGGTCGTAGATTTTCAACTTTATCCCCTCGCCGATAAGCTCTTTGGCGACTTTTACGTAGGGACTTTCTCGCATATCGTCTGTATTAGTCTTAAAGGCCAGCCCAACCATGCCCACCGTACGCGGGCGATACGACAATATGCGGGCGACCAAGTTTTTTATCTGCACCTCGTTGCTCGCAAGCACGCTTTCAAGCACCGGAAGCCTGAGCGAATTGACCGCAGCGAATCGCAGGATCGCGCGTAGATCCTTAGGCAGGCAGGAGCCGCCGAAGGCTGGGCCGGGACGTAGATAATGCGAGCTGATGTTGAGCTTGGTATCGGCGCAGAAAACCTCAGCTACCTTGCGGGCATCCACACCCGCGGATTTGGCTACCGCTGCAACTTCGTTTGCGAAGGTGATCTTCAAGGCGTGAAAGAGGTTATCATAGTATTTGACGACTTCTGCTTCGCCGAGTTTCAGGCGAAACATCGGCGCATGATAATTCCTATAGACCTCCACAAGCAGGTTGCCGGCGCCGCTCCCGGCTTGGCCAATCACAATCTTCGGCGGGCTAAAGAAGTCGTCAACCGCTGTGCCTTCTCGGAGAAATTCTGGATGAAAGACGACATGGATATCCTTACCAACTGTCAGACCAGATTCCTTTTCCAGCAAAGGAATAACGTGGTTACTTGTAGTTCCCGGCAGACAAGTGCTTCGCAAAACGATAAGAGGACGGTCTGCCGAGCCGGCAAGGCAGCGCCCTATCTGTTTGATCACGGTCTCGACTGATGAAAGATCTATCCCGCCGTCCGGTCTGGATGGCGTCCCCACACAAATCCAGACCATCTCGCTGCCAGCCAACGCCTGCGAAGTCTCCGTAGTCGCTTTGAGACGTCCAGCCTGGTAGCCTTTTGCCAGCAGTTCGGGGACTCCAGGCTCCTGGATGGGCGAGCGCCCTTGTGATAAATCAGCAACTTTCGCAGCAACGGGATCCACGCCAATAATCTCGTGGCCGTCGCGCAGTAGACATGCAGCGCTGACAACTCCCACATAGCCCATCCCAAATATGCTAATTTTCATGTTCTCTCCTTGCAGGGTATAGGGTGCAGGCTAGACAGGTTAGCTTATAGTATTGTGCCCCCGCGTTCATTTATTCCGCAACGCTGTGCCAGGAGGCGGCCAGGTGTGCGAAATCAGCAAGGTTTACAGTACCGGTCATATCCACATCGGCATATTCACACCAGTTGGGGGAGCTGCACTTATCAAGCCAATGTGACGCCAGCACCGCCAAATCCTGGAGGCTCACGGGCGGAGGCGGTGCATCAACCATGTGCTGAATGATATTGCGTGTTACTATGCGCACGGTTTCATAGCCTGCTGACCAGTCGCCAAGGCAATCTCCCCAGCCTTCGTTTGTTCCTGCGGAAAATACCTGGCCGCCCCGACCGGTTGGAAAACCGTACTTGGGACTATCCTGGTAATAGACCGCGGCAGCGTCAATATGGTCAACCGGCACACGATTCTCGTAACCTGCGATGACCCGCTCTCGCCTGGCAGTCAGAATTACATCCATTATAGCAGGAGACTTGGACCCGATATAATCGGTTTCGCAAGAGGCCATCTTCCAACCAAGGGCATCACCATTCTGTAAAGGCGTTCCCTCGAATATGAAGTGGCTGCAGTCCTGCACAATAAAGTCCTCTCGTTCAAAAAGGTATGAGTATGGCACATAACAGATGCCCTGTAGTGCTTCAGCCGGGCGGGCAGGCGATTGATTCCACCTGGTAGTGACAAGACTATCATCAACACCCATCATAGGGTCTTCCTTCCATGCGTAGCTCTTGTAGCAGACGATTGTGTTGCCGCCGTCCCCAAACCGAACCTGCCAGTAAATATCGTTTGCAGAAAAGAACGCCAGGTGTCCGCCACGGTGGTGGTAGGCTTGCAGCACATCATACATATTACGGCTTATGTATTCGTGGTGGCCGGCAAAAACCAAAACATCATAGGCCCTAAGAATAGCCGGGTTAGAAGAGATATCCCATTCGGTGATAAACTCAGGATCGAACCCGTCTGCGATCAACTGGCTGCTCACTTCCCACTGCCCCCAGTAAGCATCTCCCCGGCCGTATGATGCGGCGAAGGGTCTTAGAAAGGATACAGCTACAGCGTAGTGCAAATCCCATGGCACCTCATTGTAATACATGCTCCTGCCGCCCCACCTGTTGTAGGTCTGCCTGGTGTTGTAATTGGTAACAAAAGCAATCTTGCTGCGAGAGCCCAGCACTCGCGTGCGAACAATAAATGGATGGTACGTGTAGGCATACTCGCCACTGGTGGTACGCAGAAGCGCCAGATAGTTGCCGTTTTCCCACTCTTGCGGGATCACCCAGCTATAACTTACAGGCCAATTTGCTCCTGTCGCCCAGGGCTGCTGTTCGTATGGCGGCATAGGATAATATTTGCCGGGTAGATTGGTAGCTTTTGCTACTACTTTTCGTTGCCACTGCTCCTTACGAATTTCGATGCTATAAGTGTCCGCGGTGGTTGAGACGTGAAAACGAATGGTTTCTCCCGGCAAGTAACTCCTCTTGTCGGTATATGCCGCAATATATGGTGTTGGGGTGGGGACACCTAACAATGTAGACGTGTTATCCTCTCGATGTATCGGTGGTTCATCCGGCCAATTACTGACGTTCCCTTCAGAAGCCTGCTCAGGCCGGGCACATGCTTCAGCAGCCTCCAGCATTAGGGGCGTTGCATAAAGTATGCTGCGCGCACCATCCTCACGCAGATAGCGACCCGTGCCCAGTAATGGAATACACAGAAAAACCAAAAATGTCCTTTTCATCCCCTTATCCTCCCTTCTCAACTTAACATCGCATATTCACGAAGCCCAGAACGTGGAGTAATTTCTTTTCCTGCTCCTCCATGAATGAAAATCGGCTGTAGCTTACGGTACCGGTTATGTATTGTAAAAAATATGACAGAATCTGTCAACAATAGAATTCATTTGCCGCTTATAGTTACTTGCTCGTGGAATTGTCGATTTTTGAAGTTGCAGTCCAAACAGCTAAAAACCAAGATGATGATTGCAGACACAATCCTTATCGCATCTTATCTTCAGTCCTTAATCAATTTGGCGTAAATCTTCTCTAATAGCTCCATATTGGTCCTCCTGTCGCCTGATTCGACGACTTTTTTGCGATTGATTTTTGATGCATTGATCATAAGTTGTGGGGTGTCGTGCAATTTCAGAATGTAGCGCGCCAAATCATCCGATTCGGAGACTTTATGCAAGAAACCAGTCACCCCATGCTCAATCCATGAAGAATTTGCTTTTATATCGGAGACGATGGGAAACAGCCCAGTCGCCATTGCCTCTAATAGACAAAGGCTTGTGCCATCCCATAAAGAGGCAGAAAGATACACGTCATGCTCAGATAGTATTTGAGGCAATTCGTCATTGTCGATTGCTCCTACAAAGGTTACGTGTTCCCGTAGTCCGCAATGTCCCGTCAGCTCCTCAAGGTCGTTCCGCAGGCTTCCATCTCCTACAAAAGTCATGTGAAATTTGACGCTTTTCTCTTTCAGAATTGCCAAGGCTTTTATGATCGTGAGATGATCGTACACATGTTCTAGGCGCCTAGTGCAGACCAATCTTAATGGTTTGGTCCGGTCGATCTCTGCTCTTTCAACATAGGCGAATTTCTCTGTGTCGACACCGAGCGTCAGAACCTCGACTTTGTCGGGGCAAATACCGAGGCTAAGAACCATATCTTTAAGATCCTCTGAGACCGTGTTGACATAATCAGCGTGATTGAATACAGTTTTTAGTAGCGCCCTCCATATTCGGGATTTTATTCCCATCGTCAGGTCACTGCCATGCACAGTCACAATTGCAGGATGAAAACCACAAACCACTCCTGTAAGACCCCCACTGGTAGCATAATGTGTATGAACAATATCCGGCCTTAATTTCTTTATCAACCATCTTGCGCGAAGCATGCTGAGTGGATATTTCCACTTTCCATCGGTCGCGGAATATCTTTTACCATATCCTACATTGTAAGTTGGCACGCCTCGCTCTGGACCAGGGGATAGTGACACAAAATGCACATCATGTCCGGCTTCTTTGAAATAATCAAGGTATGGTCCAATATGCGTAAATGTGCCGAGAGATATGAAGCAAATTCGCATCTGCGGTAGGACCTGTTTACAAGGTTTCCTTTAGTATTTCGTGGTATGCATGCAGGGTTTTTTCGCAAACCGCCGAAGCCATATATCTTCTTTTCGCAATTTCCTTGGCGTGATATCCCATACTTCGAGCCAGAGTCTCATCCGAGAGAATTTTGCAGAGAGCATCGGCGATGTCTTTTGTGTCGTGTGGATTGACTAAAAACCCTGTTTTCCCATCTTCCACCATTTCGGGAATTCCGCCTACTCTTGCACCGACAACAGGCACGCCCACGGCCATCGCTTCTGCAATAGACAGTGGTGCATTTTCTTGGAAAGAAGGCATTGCAAAGCAATTCGCCTTTGACAATTCGTATTGCACATCTTTGATGCTGAGATTTCCCAATAAATGAACATTGGTACGCAGCTTGTTCGCCTCGATTTCCCGCTCGCATAACTGCAGACAAGCAGCTTCTGGACTTCCCGCAATTTCAAGCTGTGCCTGCGGAAACCGCTGAACAACATCAGAAAAAGCCCTTATTAGTCCCACAATGTTCTTCAATGGTCTAACTCTGCTGCAGCAGAATATCCTGCCCGGCTCAAACTGACGGTCGATATCGAAGTAGGAATCCGCAATCGGGTTCTCAATACTCCAGGTTTTCGTAATTTTGTTCTTTGGAGGCAGAAACTGTCTGATATATTCGCTTATTAAAATAACATTCTTTACTCGGCGACGCCCGTACTCTTCGGTCAACTTCAGCAGCACGCATTTGAGCCACCGAAGGGCACCCCACTGCCTGTCCCACATCGCATCTCTCTCGGCAATCCCGTGTATCGTGAGAACATTTGGATATCTGCAATTGGCCGCCAGAAATGTAACGCCTTGAAAATGTACAATGTCGGGATTTATTTGCTTCAGCAGACGGTTAATCTGCCGCCTGCCGGCAAGAATGTCGTAAACAGTACCAGGCAAACAACCCAACAGCCCTTTCTTGCCAAGCCTATAGATGTTGACGTTCCTCCATTCCTCCCGAATGGTTTTTCCGTCGCTGTCTTTCGGAACTACTACAGTCAATTTGACGTTCGGGTGCTTTACAAGCTCATCGACAAGATATTTCGCCACGCCCGCAACCCCCCCGCCAATACAGTGAGGATCTTTGGGGAAAGGTGTCACCATTGCAATATGCACCTGCGAATCCAGGTCCCTATTCTTGCCGACTTGTGAGAGAATGTGTGACATTGGAAGCAGACTAACTTCCTGGGTGTGCTTTTTTAAGACGGTTGCCGAAACTTCTTCTTGCTCAAGTTAATTGATGTTGTGCCGACAAGTCTTCTTCATATTCCGCATGGGGCGACAATTCATCCGTTGCAGTAACCAGGGATTTATGTATCCTCTCTATAGCTATTATGAATGCAAGAAATATCCAAAAATGTTTCTGAAATAGCTGCCCTATGTTCAATCCCATCACTAATAAATATGTCAAAACCGCTCTGGTATATAGCTTTTCCAATCCCAACGGGATGCGTTTGACAGTGAACATCATCAAAACTACAAAAAGGGCAAAAAGGGCGCCGCCTGGTATTCCATAGACGCCGAGAGCCAGAAAGAAGTCACTGTGCGGCAGGATTCTAAGCCCACTCTGCTCGAACCACCCATAATAACTTGTGCCTGTCGGCCTTACCGTTACGGCCCTAATGGCTTGCCTAATAGGCATCATTCTGTAACTAACGGCTTGCTCGGCAAGCCCAATATCTGTCAACCGCTTGGCAACACTCGCCTCCAGCCCTCTTTCTCTTACCATCAGCCCGGCGGAGACAGAAGCCACCAAGACGACGGCCAGCAACAACAGTGCCAAAGCCGGCCTTCGCAAAACTTGTCTGACAAATAGAAATGGAGATAGAAGCGTGAACGCCAGTGCTATAAGAGCGCCGCGAGAACCTATTCGCAGCAACATAATCGGCAGAGCCGCTATCGCAACCAGGTACACGACCCGCCAAAGTAAATTCTTGTCGCGGGCAAACAAATACATTGCCGCCAAAAACGCCATTGCTGTCAGCGCAGCCAACATGTTTGCGTCGATTGTCTGGCCAAGTGTTGCTGCATACCTTCCCTCAGCTCCTGCCTCTTCGACAGACCTCATTGCTGCCCCGGTTATAAATGTCAACGCGATAGTACCCATTGTCCCTATTATGTATGACCTAAGTGCCCAATGGAAACTCTTCACACCGTTCGTTTCCAGTATCCAATACACAATGAAAACAAGTGCCAGTTGCTGAATTTGTGTAAAACCGCGCTCCAATTCCAAGCTAAGGTAAGGTCCTGTCAGCGAGACCAAGGAGATCCAAATCGTATATATGACCAATACCCACAATGCCTTGTTGCCGACTTGTAGTCGCGGACGAGTTATAAGCAAATTCAGTACAAAGCTTGCCGCAACAGCTATACCAACGCCTCTGTCGAGACTAAATACCTCTCCGAGACCAAGACCAGCTCCTGTCGGCAACACCAGCATCATAACACAGAGTGCGAAGGTCGGCTTTATAATCATGCCCACGACCGTCGGCACACCTATGATAAAAATTCCAGCCACGGTATTCTTTGTCAGGAAGATTACAGCAAATCCAATCAGACAAATCACTGCCCATATTGTAAGCAGCAGAATATTCAAAGCCCCGGGTAGCTGAATATCAGAGGTCCGCTCGGCTGCCTCGTAGAGCAAATGCTCTTGGTTTGTTTGGTGCTCATATTCCGCGTACATATCAAACTCCCAATTTCACAATTTGTAATTCTGCAAAAATGTATGCAGACGAGCATACATAAATAGCTGATAAAAAATGTACAACGCGGCTTTGACGGGGGACCTGCGTCGCGCAAGATACCGGATTTTCCGTCTCTGCAACCGGTATATCTTCGACAGATAGTCTGGGAATCTGCTCAGCTTATCCTCAGAGCTGGCGTTTGCGTATCCTCTTATAAAAGTATCAGTCATGGTTTCGGCATCCCAACTGAGCAGCCTTTTTGCTGGCACATCACGAAAAATGCAACAAGCAAACCAAAGAATGTCGAAGAACCGACTCCCAAAAGTAGGAGTTCTTCCCATGATCGGTGCCGCCGACCAGTCCAATATAACAAGTCCGCGCGATGGTTCGTGGAAACAGACGTTAATGGACGCCAAGTCGCCGTGAATGAAAACATTTTCGTCGGCAGGGCCCATCCATTCCGGCGGCAGCTCATGCTTCACCTCATCAGGCAAAACCAATTGTCGATGAATCGCCGCCAAGGCTCTACCTGTCTTCTCTAATAATTCGAACAATCGCGGGTCTTTCTTAACGGCTAAATCAAACAATGTTACAAGACCTCTGAGGCGCTCAAATTCGAGCACGCCTGCCCCTGCGTCGAAGCTGATCACCTTGGGGACGTAAAAAAGCCCGCTGCTTCTGCCGATTTCGCCCGCCCTTTGGGTCTTTATCGCCTCTACGGCCAGCAACGAAGGGCTGCCGGTCTTCCGCGCGATGTCACCATCAAATTCCATCAGCTACACCCTACATNNCTTGCATCCTACATCCTCAATCGCGCTTGTCAGCGCGTGTGGAACCGGTATTTTAGGTGGGTGAAAAAAACCGATAGGATAAAGTTCTGCTATCTCCAGCCCCACCCCTTCGACAAGACTTTTCATCTCGCCGATAGTCATAACGTTGAATATGCCTTGCGGATTCTTCTGCCGATGGCGCATATACAATAATTTAATCCAGAGCGAGCCGTAGTTCTGGTGGTTGTTAAACACAAAACAGCCGTCTTCGGACAGCAGCCCTGCGATCGCTTTAACCGCTGCAAAACGCAAAGCTGGCTCGGCATTGACAAAGAATCTGAAAGCCGTTATCAGATTAAACTTCCTTCCCTGCAAGACGTTTTCTGTGGTGATGTCGCCTTCGATTATCTCGCTGCGTCTTAGCTTCCGTCTGGCAATGGCTAACATTGAACCGGATACATCCACACCCGCCGATGTTGTCACCCGATCCTCCAGAAAACTTGTTATCCGCCCTGTCCCACAGGCAAAGTCCAGTAGATAAATGTCCTTGCCTTTGAAATATTTTTCTAAAATGTCCAGGATAACTTTTTGCTCGCGCGACCAGAGAAATCTCTGCCAGGGCTGCGTCCGGTAGTAGACCTCATACTCAGCACCTTTCTGTGCGTATTTATGAGACTCTCTGTAGGTATACTTTTTCGCCATGTCCCGATGACCCCGCAATAAACCCGTCCCCTCGGCCCTGCTCGTGGTGGGCCTGAGCCGGGTCGAAGGATTGCGGGGCTAAATATTTAGCCCCCAAATTTATTTGGGGCTTGCCGACGCAAAGCAATCTGCGCGAATCGTTTTCGCTCGACCTCTTCCAGACTCAGGAACCAGCCGCTCACCAATGTCACCAGCGAAGCGGCAATTACCACGGCCATCAGCTCGGGCCAAGAATTCGGCGCAGCCACATATTTCCACAGGGTGATCACCGCCACGCCCGGCAACGAGCCGAGCAAGGCCGGCCGCCAAACAGTGCGAGCACTTTCCGAGAAAGAAATACGCATTTTCCAGTTAAAATATATCGGCAAGATTATGCCTGATATTAACGCCATCGGCAGGAAATTGGACCAGGCTATGCCCGGCAGCCCCCAATCAAGCACTTTTACTGCAACGACAGAGGCAAAAACGGAGAATATCGCCATTAAAGCCGTAAGGATGCCGAAAATTTTGTGCTCGCCGCGCCCAACAAGAACAAGAAAGTTGCTGTACTGCGCCAACATCAAACAGTGCCCCACGGCAAGGATGGCTAAAATAACCGCCATTTCATCAATAACCGAAGGGGCTTGAGATTTTCCGCCAACCCATATCCACAAAAACTCCCTGCCCATCGCAACCAGGAAACAGCCGCCGGGGATCAGCAACAAAAGACTGTATTTTTGCGTTAGGAATGATATTTCTTTAACGCGCAATTGGTCGTCTCTGGCGTCAAGGTCGCTAACGGCTGGCTTTATTGCCGCGGTGAGGGCTTGTAGGAACTGCGACAAGAACAGAACCACGTAAGTCACGATCCCAAATTGACTGACCTCGGATTCGCCTATGAAGACACCAATAACTATGCTGCTTGCCCAACAGATTATTGCAGCCCCTGCTGCATATAAAAAAGTATTCATTCCATACGTCAGCATTTCACGCAGAAGCGGAAAGTCCACCTTTGTCAAAGAGAATGAGAATTGCGGCAACAGTTTCTTGGCAAAAATGAATTGCGTAGTCCGCATCAAAATCTCGCTTAGCCCAAATACAACTCCCATTGTCAAAAGACCGCAACCGCGTGACAGCAGTATGACCAGTATCGCTGATCTTGCCAGCAGAGTTGAAAGGATTGCTAAATTGATGATGTCATATCGCTGCAGTCCGCTTAGCACCGCGCTGAATGATTGTAGCGGCATTGCACAGGCAAAACAGAATCCCACCACCAAAAGCAGCGTCTCAGCGACCGGGACCAACTCGGGTCTAATCGCAAACCAGGAGCCGAGATTGTAATAAACAACCACAGTCGCAACGATAAGCACTATTGCAGGGATGAAGAAGAAAAATAGAGACGTGCTGATAACTCGTTGTATTCCTTCATCGTCGTTTTTCGCCAGGCATACTGGGATGTATCTATTTATAGCGCTATTAAGGCCCATGCTCAGAAGAGGCCCATAGTGAAAAATGGATCCAGCTATGAGAAACCAGACGCCATACTTGGCCTCGCCGAGTCGTCCGAGAAAAAAGGGCACCAAAAAAAAACCAATAACCCCGTTGCTCACCAACGTCACTACGTTGAAAAATGTGTTATAGACCAATCTCTTGGACGTTGTGATCTGTTGTTCGCCCATACCTTCTTAATGCAATTCGCCGTTAAGTGCGGGGCCGTTTTCGGGCCACACAAAATAGGTTGGCTGACTCGAAAAGCCTTGCATCGAGAACCTCAAGCTTTCTGAAAAATGATTGCAGCGGCTTGAACCATCCTTCGACCCGGCTCAGGACAGGTCCGAGCAAAAACTCGACGTTCTTGATCGCCCGAATAAAAAAGCCCGTGCCATCGAATTCAACCACGTTAAAGCCTGAGTCATCCAGCAGCGTTTTGAGCTGGGCCGCGGAAAAATGTTGATGCCAGCGTTTTTTTACCGAAATGTCACCGACCAGACCATCAGGGTTCGACACATAGCGGTACTCGTACTGCGCTTCTGTATGCTTCCTGCGATAGTACCAGCGGTGTACTCTGGGGAAACGGAATTTAAGATTTCCCGCATCCAGAAAGGAAAAAAGATGCCGCCCCGGCACCGTGACAACTAATATTCCGTTGTCCTGCAATACACGATTCAGCTCGTCCAACAAGGCGAGTTGCTCATCCACGTGCTCAATTACGTCCAGAATAGTAATAGATGTGAAGGCTCCTTTGCCAAAGGGCAAGGACACGGTTTTTGAGATACGTATGACTTCGATATCCGCAAACCGCTCATGAGCCTGGCGTACCGCATCGGCGGAAATATCCACGCCGACCAGGCGAGTAACTCCTTTGCTTTTCAGTGTTGCAAGAAAAACGCTGTCATAACAGCCAAAATCAAGATGAGCCGCACCGCCTTGAGGTATGTGGTGCCACGCAAAGCCGTAACGATTATGTCCGTGCGGGTTATCGGCTGACAGTTTGGTGCGCATGTTCTGGCATTTTGAGAACCCCGCAATAAATTGCGGGGCTAAATACCTTGTTTACATTGCGGTTTTACCGCAGGTTTCCCGCCCCACTACCCGCCACAGAAGCCCGGCCTGAACCAGCTCATAATTGTCAAGCACAAACGCCGGACAGTATCCCGGCTTGGGTGACACAACATATATGGGGCCATCCTGTAGCAACCGCTCAATAGTAGTTTTATCAAACCTTGGCGCGTCTTTACTTTTTGCCGTGCCGGAAACGATCTTCACATCAGGGCGTGCACCTTTGACCTCCTGAACGTATAAAAGCGGTGCAACCGTCGTGCTGTCGGCGTATATCACAGCATTATTCTCCACCGCTTCCAACGCCTGCTTGGCGAAACGCTCCGCGCCATCGTAGCCCGTCTTCCATGGCTGAAGGAAATATTTGTAGTCATCGCGGTAAGGGATGTCACCTCTTGTGCCAAGATCAAGCTGCATCTTCGCAGCCAGACTTGGTGCATAGGCGTAAACAGGCACCGGCAATAAACTGAAAAACAAGATCAAATATGAAAACGCTTTTCGGTTTATATGCCGGACGGCTACGTATGCTCCGGCACCTGTCAAGATTGAAGCTACACAGTAAAATGGTATGAAGAACCCATATCTATCAGGTACGGTGTATCTAAACGCAAAGACGAAAAACAGTACCACTAATCCTGCCAAAACGTTTCTGAAGCTGGGGCCGGGCAAAATCCGAAACAACCCAAAGCAGCCAACAAAGAGCAGCAGAATATTCGGCGTGGGGAAATTAAACAAGATAAACAGGAAGCTCCCTTTTGCGATTCCGCCCGACAGAGAAGTATTAAGGACCGCCCCCTGCCAGCGGACTCCAAAAGCAGCAGATGCTAAAACGCCTGCAACGTCGCCCGTTTGCATTATGTTTTTGATTATCAAGTATTCATAGGGCAACGCACCTACAATCCACAATAGAACCGCGGCCAGCAGGTCTCGCGTGCGAATTTCCCTTTTGGCAAGCAGCAAAGTGAGAAATACCGCATAACACGCAAGCGGTATGCAAGCGAGCATGTGGACAGCAATTGCCAGACCATTAAGCAATCCCAGCCAGTATAAATAGCTGATGCGCCTGGTCCTGGCATACTGCAGCAGCATTATCAATTCGGCGCTAAATAAGGCTGCCCAGAGGGTGTATGTCTCGATAATGCTTGCGTGAGCCCAGAATGTGTGCGAAACGCCCAGACTAAGAGCTGCTACTATCGCAGGAAAATCTTTGCCCAGCCACAGGTGGACAAGCAAGAACACGTTCGCAACCGCCACTGCCGCTGCGATTGCACAGACTATATTTACCCGGTGGGCAAACTCACCGACCGGTATGTACTTTGCGCCGATAGCCAATATGTAAAAGAGCGGATGGGAAATCGCCAGGCCTGAGAATCCTTCGATGTCGTTATGCCAGATGCGGTACTGGCTCAGTCCGCTATCCTGCCACAAAGCTCCCGGAGCGCAGCTAACCGTGTAAAGCACCAGAGCGCAGCCGAGCACACCAACATACCGCCCACTTAGTTTTAGCTTTGTACCTGCCACTGGTATGCTGTCACATCCCCTATTTGTCCCCGCTCGAAAACTTTAGAAAACGCCGTGTAAGGGTTCCCGCAAGGCGGGGTCCCAAATGCGGGGCTAAACCCGTCTCGAGCCGAGTCGAGAGATATTTAGCCTGCGGTTTTACCGCGTACATGTTTAGCCAGGGAAGAAACCATCCTTGTGCTCTGCCATTGCCGCCCGTAGCATAGAGTCCGTAGGGTATGCAGGTTTCTGCATACCAGTCTTTGGA
>JAFNGF010000295.1 GCA_017885385.1 Planctomycetota bacterium | reverse complement strand
GCCATCCATTCCGCCGCGCACTTTTGACGTCCAGTCCTGCTCGGGGCCGACCTTTACCCGGCTGGCGGATGAGATTGACGCAATCCGCTCCACCACACCATTGAAAGCCTCCAGATGTCCGTCCCAGTCTTGTTGCTGGTCCTGAGCAGCTCCGCCCCACTGCAGCTCAAACTCAAGCCTATGCCAGACGGAATCGGTGTAGGCTTGCAACGATTTAACTGCCGGCAGCGGCTCATCCGCAATCACCCGCAGCTTCAACGTTGAACGATAGCGGGCTGAAAAATCCTTCATATCCGGGAATTCCCTGGCATTTACCGGATTGAAGGTAAACGTATATGTCACGCCCTTGACATCGAGATCGGCATCGGCTTTTAGCAATTTGCCCTGGAACCAATCGCCCACATTAAGCCAGCCTGAGCTGCCGGCCCCCGACGGACTGTCACGCGGTATCCGATTATGAGGCCAGGACGATTGCCAATATTCCAATCGTATCGTCTTCGGGTCGGGGACCACCCTGGAATCCGCGAATTTGACCACCACGCGGAATATGTCCCTCGGGTCTTCCCAGGTGACGCCATAGTCTCTGCCCTGCGCGTCCCACGTCTTGAGCTGCCCGAACGGCACAACATTCAGCGGCTCACCCGGCTGCGCCGCCAAACTAAAGCCAAATATGAGCGTCAGGTTGCTTAGAAAAGCCGCAACAGCGACTCGCTGCAAATGCACTTTTAGGCCATGCGAATTGATACGGTTTCCCGCCCCTCTAAGTTTGACGTCCTTTCTCATTGGATTTATCTCCTTCCATTAAAACCTTCGCCGCGATAAAACTGACCTGCTTTTGATACGATTCGTTCGCCGCCATTGTATCATACAGCTTCTATTCGGCAACACACTATGTGCTTTGTTTAAGTCCTGATCCCAGGCTGGCGGAAAAACAGGGCGGTGTGTGTCTAATTTCTGTGGCATCGCGTAACAGTATTCCTGAGAGGATGTTATCTGCCATTGTCATTGCGAGGGAGCGAAGCGAACGAAGCAATCTCTTGCATTGATAGTTTTGGATTGCCACGCCCCGACAAGTCGGNNCCCGCGATCGCACAATTGACATACCCGCAGCTGACCGGTAACATTATCTCGTTGGGATTTTTGGAGCATCAAAAAATGCCTACTGTGACCTTGATTACGGGCGACGGCGTTGGGCCTGAAGTTGCTGAAGCGGCGAGTAGATGTATTGACGCGACAGGCGCCCAAATCAATTGGGAAATAGCCGAAGCCGGAATCGAAGTGATGGAACGGCTGGGGACCCCCCTACCGGATTCGACTGTGGAATCCATCAAGAAAAATCGCGTCGCGCTGAAGGCGCCTGTCACCACGCCGGTCGGGAAAGGCTACAGAAGCATAAACGTGCATCTGCGACAATCGCTGGACCTATATGCGTGCCTGCGCCCGTGCAAAAGCTATAAGGGCGTACGAAGCAGATACTCCAATATCGACCTTGTAATTGANNAATAAGCACAGCACCCGAAAGATAACCAGCGACTCCGGCATAAGTATTAAGCCCATCTCGGTTAGGGCGACCGAACGTATCGTGTGCTTCGCGTTTGACCACGCCCGCAAAATGGGACGCAAAAAGGTGACCAGCGTTCATAAAGCTAACATTATGAAATTCTCAGACGGCTTGTGGCTTGAGGTAAGTCGCGAGGTCGCAAAGCAGTATCCGGACATCGAATTTGAAGACCGCATCGTCGACAATATGTGCATGCAGCTAGTTCAAAAGCCGGAGCTTTATGATGTGATTGTTTTGCCCAATCTTTATGGTGACATAATCAGCGATTTGTGCGCGGGATTAGTTGGCGGACTGGGCGTGGCCCCCGGTGCAAATATCGGCGAAAAAGCCGCTATCTTCGAGGCAACTCACGGCAGCGCCCCAAGATATAAAGGCCAAAACAAGGTTAATCCTACCGCCCTGATACTGAGCGGCGTGATGATGCTAAGGCATATTGGAAAATCCGCCGAGGCAGATAAGCTCGAAGCAGCGGTAGCCGGCGTAATCGCCGAGGGCAAAAATGTAACTTATGATTTGAAAGAAGACCGCGACGACCCCACCGCAGTCGGCACAAGCCAGATGGCTGATGCGATTATCGCAGAATTGAAAATGTAGATGCGACCCCGCAATAGACTGTGGCGAATAACCCCGCAATAAACCTGTCCTGAGCCAGGTCGAAGGATTGCGGGGCTAAATACTTAGCACCATGTTTCACGTGGGGTTTTACATGTTCCCGGTTTCGCTGCCGATTTGGAAGACCTTTCAATTGAACCAGGAAACTTATCTAAAACTTATTTCAGGCCAGAGAAGCGGACCGAGCGCTATGCTTTTGGGCTTCTTTTTGAGCGCGGCGGCAATGTTTTACTCAATCGCAATTGGGGCACGGACATTTTTGTACTCTAAAGGGCTGTTAAAGACTCATCACGCCGGTGCAAAAGTCATAAGTATCGGCAACATAACAGTCGGCGGAACCGGCAAAACGCCACTTGTAATATGGCTGTGTAAATTCTTGGAGCAAAAGGGAATCGGCTGTGCGATACTCACTCGCGGGTACAAGGCAAATCAAAAATCAAAAACCGAAAATCAAAACTATGAAGATGAGCCAGCGATTTTCGCACAACAATGTGCCGAAGCCGGCGTCATTGTCAATCCGGACCGCGTTGCAGGTGCCGCCGAAGCGGTGACCAGATTCGGTGCAGAAGTGCTTATTATGGACGATGGATTTCAACACCGCCGGCTGGCACGGGACCTGGATATCGTGACAATTGACGCAACAAGACCTTTTGGCTACGGCAGGCTTCTACCGGCAGGGCTGCTTCGAGAGCCGGTCGCCGCACTCGCGCGAGCTGGCGCCGTGGTTATTACAAGGTGCGATCAAGTAAAAGAAGCCGACCTGGCTGAGCTCGAACAGAAACTGCGGCAGATTAACCCCAATATGATAATTGCAAGGTCTATCCACGCTCCTATTTTCGCAGAATCTATAAGGAACAAAAGAATCAGCCTGGAAAGTCTAAAGGGCAAGAAGGTATTTGCCTTTTGTGGGATAGGTAATCCACAGGCATTTCTGAACACAATCAACACGCTCGGCTGCGATGTCGTCGGATCGAGAGTCTATGACGATCATCAACATTATAATTCTGACGACTTTGCCGGTATTTGTGAACAGGCCATGTGCGGCAAGGCAGAGCTAATCCTTACAACGCAAAAGGATTGGACTAAGGTCGCCCCGTTGGACGCGTTAAGAAATGAGATGCCTTTTGCGTATCTGGCTATTGAGCTGAAATTCATTAGCGGAGAGGACGGGCTAAGAGACTTGATTGAAAGGACGCTGGCGGGTAAAATTCCTGCAAAGAAAAACCCCACGTAAAACGTGTACGGGATGAACCCTCCAATGAATTGGGGGGCTAAATAATATCGGGGATGACCCCTCCAATGAATTGGGGGGGTAAATATTCAACCCCGCCGTAGCAAAAAGTCTTACAACTCTATAAAGACAGGATCGAGTATGAAACGGAGCACGGCAGGCAAGTTACGCCCAATCGACTCGCTGCTCGAGGAGCTGTCCCGGCATCGAAGGCAAAAAGAGATTATAGTCTTTACAAATGGGTGTTTCGATATCGTGCACAAAGGGCACATCGAGCTTCTTAAGCTATGCAGGCAGCAAGGGGACATCGTTGTGGTCGGATTAAACAGCGATAGCTCTGTGAAGGCTATTAAAGGTCCACAACGGCCTATAAATAATCAGTATGATAGGGCCGCCGTTCTTGCGGCGCTGGAGTTTGTGGACTACGTCACAATCTTCGATGAGCCCAGCGTGCTCAGCTTAGTCAAGAAAGTCAAACCCGACGTATTAGTAAAAGGTCAGGACTGGGCGAAAAAGGGCGTCGTTGGCCGGGAGTTCGTCGAATCATACGGCGGCAAAGTTGTTCTCGCCCCGCTTGTTCAAGGCCAAAGCTCGACGGCAACCATCGAAAAGATAAAGGCGTTGCAGAAGCAGCCATTATGAAGAAGACCATAAAAAAGCAGGTTACAGCCGCGATTGAAACGCATAAAAAAATGCTCGCTGAATTCGAAGCGCGCGCCCTTGAAACGATTGCCGCCGCCGCCCAGGCAATAATAACAGCATTGAAGCGCAGCGGCACTATTTATCTATGCGGCAA
>JAFNGF010000294.1 GCA_017885385.1 Planctomycetota bacterium | reverse complement strand
AGGTGGCAGGGGTCAGGTTATCAGGTTGGTCCAGCTAAAAGCCCGGATAGCACATCCTGATACCCTGGTCTTCTAATATCCTGCACCCTGGTTTCCTGATATCCACCGGGAACCCCTTGACGCATCACGCCCGGCGGTTTTAATTGTTAGGATACTATCTAACGGCAAATCGGGACGATTCGAGACTCTTGGGAGCTGAATAGAAATGGCACGAACCAAGCTGTGCTTGCCCGCCACTCGCCCGCCACACGTATGGCGGGTAAATGTGACGGGTCTGCTGGTTTTGATATTAACGTGCATTTGCCTGGGCTGCGCGAAAAGGCCGGCTAAGTCGCTGCACGAGGCTGCGGCTGACGGCGATATCCGGCAAGTTCAATTGCAGCTTGCCCGCCGTGGCGGGCTTGCCCAAGGCGGCGCCGTTAACGCAAAAAACCAGGATGGCCAAACGCCTTTGCATTGGGCAGCGGCCGGAGGCCACAAAGATGTGGCCGAACTGCTTGTTCGCAGCGGCGCCGATGTAAACGCTAAGGATAATTACGGCAACAGCCCTTTGCACTTTGCCGCCAGTGCGGGCTGCACAGACGTTGCCGAGCTTCTTCTCGGCGAAGGCGCCGATATTAACGCCGAAGACAAAACCGGCAAGACGGCTCTACATTCTGCCGCCTGCTACGGGCACAAAGATATGGCCGAGCTGCTGCTTTCCAAAGGTACCGATGTCCGCGCAAAGGACAACTACGGTCGAACGCCCTTACACTGGGCGGCGATGCAGGGCCGCGCCGATGTAGCCGAGTCCCTTATCGTCAAAGGCGCTGACGTCCAGGAACAGGACAAGCTCGGCAAAAAACCCTTGTCACTGGCTGTAGAGGCAGGGCATTACGATGTCGTTGAGCTGCTGCGCCGGCATGGAGCTAAGGACGATGGTCCAGAGGGCGAAAAAATTAAGGACATCCGATAGTTTAGGTTGCCTCAGTCTAATATTCTCCGCGGCTCTGCAAGGGCTGGGGCAAGGGCCTATTTTATAGATAGCTCATGAATGCCCGCGGAGAAATTCTCCGCCAGCTGGATCTCAAAACGAACGGCATCGGTGCTAACCGGCTCATAAGTAACCTCATTAAACTTGTCCTTTTCCACGCCGAACGGCTGACCCGCAATAAGCGGATCGACCGCTTTCCACTGCGGCTCGACTGACCCGTTCGACAAGCTCAGGGCAGGGCTGGCCGAAGTCCTTCCTTCACGGTAGAGAAGCCGCCACGATTTCGGCAGCCGACACTCGCCGATTCCAGTATCATCGAACCAGTACACAGTCACTTGCGAAATCTTTTCTGTGTTCTTGAAGTCCAACTGTATCCATTCGGTGGTGCCTTTGCGAGGCCACCAGTGGAAGAAAGGATTAGAATGATCAATGGAGCTGCTCGGTTCCAGCTGGTCGGTCAAAGCGCTGACCGCTCCTCCGCCTGAGACTGTAATCCTGCTGGTATGCGCCAGTGTCGGCGCCGGCGAAGGTTTGGTACGGGCCGGTTCACGAGCCATCCAGACAGTCATGGGCCCCGCTCCTCGATGTGCCCACGCATAATACGGAACCGCAACAAAATCCCGCTTCTCGGTCGGGACAATTGTGCCATCTAACTGCCGCTTCGTGGCAATTGCTTGCGCTGCGATGGTTGTCACGCCTTTCAACAGGTCTTGCTGATACTCAGCATGTAGCGGTGTATCATCGGGAATGTATAGATTAAGAACTTCTCCGTCTTTATTGTCGGCGTGCTCTCCGCAGAAGACGATAGGGCCGCGCTGCAAAGCTACTCTGCCGCGGTTGTCGGCCACCATAGAAAGAGCGACTACACGCCTGACCGGCATGGGCAGATCCAGCTCAATGGTATCGCCGGCTTGCCATTTTCGGTTGATCTGCGCGAAGCCATTATTCAAAACCAAAGGTTCTTGCCGGCCATTAACTTTAAGGACCGGCTCTTCACTTATTTTGTCTATATAGGAGTACAGGTCGCTCGGGACAGGCATATTCCTGGCCCATCCGGGAATGCGGACCCAGATACTAAATGGTTCGCCCGGCTCTGTCGGCTCAACGGTTATCTTAACTTTGCCATCCCACGGATAACGAGTCTCTTGTTTGATCCGGATAGGCCCGTTGGCACTGGAAATCTTAGCCTCACCCTCAATGAACAGATTCACATAGATACCGTTCCGGCTTCCCGCGGAGCGGGGTCCCTCTTTGTAAGCATAGGCATATCCGGGTATCGAAGGAATGAAGCGCACTATATTTGATGGACAGCAGGCACAGTCGAACCAGGCTGAGCGCGCTCGGCCGCTGTGCACCTCGAGCGGATTGGGGTAAAAGAATTTGTCGCCATCCAGAGAGACCCCCGAAAGGAAGCCGTTGTAGATCACACGCTCCACCACGTCCATGTACTTGGCGTCGCCCGACAAAAGAAACATCCGGTGATTCCACATGGCGTTGGCGATGGCCGCACAGGTCTCGCAGTAAGCAACGGTGTTGGGTAATTCATAATCCTGGCCGAATCCTTCTCCTCCGCCGCGGGAGCCGATGCCCCCGGTTATGTACATTTTCCTGCCGACAACATTTTGCCAGATTCTCTCCAGCGCGCTGCGATAATCCGCGGCGCCGGTTAGTGCCGCAACGTCAGCCATCGCCGAATACATATACGCGGCTCTGACAGCGTGGCCGACAGCTTCACTCTGCTCTATCACGGGGATATGGTCCTGGTTGTACTGCCCACCCAGCCTACGCCCATGTGCGTGTCCCCTTTCATCAAGAAAGAATTTGGCGGTCGCCAGATACTTTTCCTTGCCGGTCAGGCGGTACAGTTTTACCAGGCCTATTTCGATTTCCTGATGACCCGGCACATCACGCTTTTTGTCCGGGCCGAAGGTATCACAAATGTAAGCCGCGTTTCTTTCAGCAATATCCAGAAATTTCCTTTTTCCTGTTGCCTGATAATAGGCGACGGCGCCTTCATACATGTGACCGGCACAATACAGCTCGTGCAGACTCATATCTGTCCATCGCTTCTCAGGTTGCTTGGAGGGAATCGAATAGTATGTAAAAAGGTAGCCGTCCTCCCATTGCGCCGCACCAATCGTATCGATAACGCCGTCGACATAGGTTTCGAGCTGCGGATCCGGATGGTTTGCCAGAGAATAGGCAGCCCCTTCAATGATCTTGTAGACGTCGGAGTCATTGAAGTAATAGCCCTGGTGCTTTCCTTGCTGCGTACCGGCTGCGACAGCAAAGTTGCTTATGCGTCCGGTCTGCTCGCATTTCTTGAACGCATGAGGGATCGTCACCGCCCGATTGGTTTCAATCCTGGGCGCCCAGAAACAGTCGCTCGGACGGACATCCGTAAATGGCACTTGTTTAATCGGATAGTCGCTGCGGGGTGCCTCGGATGCAGCAGCCATCATCGGCACAAGCGCCAACAACGTCATTGTCATACACTGCTTTGTCTGAGCCATAAGAAAAATCTCCAATCCAACCACAGATTTTTTTCCGCCCCGCTCCGGCTCGGGCCTCCGCCGAGACGAGCACATTAACGATTGCTCATTATATGAACGGTGCGCAGCTCAGGCAACGCTGTTTTTGTGGAATCTATGCGGCCCCGCATCAATGGTGCAAGGCCTTCGGCCCGAACCTCAGCTCGCTGCGCTCAGCCGCGGGTCAGGCCGAGGGCAAAAACGCCGTGCTCCGGCAAGGGTCTCTGTGCTGACGAGAGGATAGAAGTCTTGTGCGTGTTCAGCCAGAAAAAAAACATCCCCAATCCGCCAAACGGACGGCGGATTGAGGCTGCCACCCGACGTAGGGTATGCAGGTTTCTGCANNACGCCGGCACGGCGTCGGACCCCCCACAGTAGAGTGCGACGGGAGTGGCATCCTCAAGCCCTGCATCTGCTCGTACGCGAGCAGGGCCACCCGGTAGACCGAGGAGATACGTGTGGCATCCCCAAGCCCGGCCCTGCGCAAGCAGGGGCGGGGCTTGGGGATGGGTCCACCCACAGTTACCTAAACGCGAACGAAGTTTCGCTTTCGGTCCTGCGTCTTCAGTCCTCGGGGGGAAAGGCTGCTGTTGGACGAGTTGCGCCAAACTGCATTCGCCGCTGACTTGCGGTCTGATTCTGTGCGGTTTTGCGCTGGATTGGCGCCGAGCGGGGCTCCTGGATTGCTGCGGAACGGCCCGCGGCCGGCAGGGCAGTACCCGCTACGGCAACAACGTGCCTTTTTCTGTAAAACAAAAACAGAATGACGCCGGCAGCAGCCAGACCAGCCAAGCCGTTTTCGCCCAAGGTGTTGAGTAACCCGGTCAGATTAGTGACAATCCCACCAGAAGGGGGAACCGCCTGCCCAAAAAGGATCTCAACAACGACCCCAAGAGCGATCAACAGCAGGGTTATCTCAGTAATCTCGCCAAGCCCTTTCTTTATTTCTTCAAAAAGCCGCATACTAAACTCTCCTATCTGTTATTAGAGAAAATGGGAAATCAGCGCATCCCGGCAACATACTCGGCTTAGCTGTGCTATGACTTTAGATTTGTGCTAAAAAATGCCGGTGGGCGTGCTTCACGATTCTCGGCTCTTGATCCTCGATTCTCATCCCGCTGCGGCCTCGGCCTGCGTGCTGCGGCAAGGGTATTCCGGTGGATATCAGGAAACCAGGGTGCAGGATATCAGCAGACCAGGGGATCAGGATGTGCTACCTGAGCTTTTAGTAGGACCAACCTGATATCCTGATAACCTGACCCCTGCCACCTGATAACCTGATACCCGGATAACCTGAAACGCCAGGTGCAAAGAGTATGCTTGAGAGGATTCACTTTCTATACTTTGCCACCGAGAGCACGGCTCTTTTTAGACACGGATTTACACGGATTCACACTGTTAGAAAGCTTGTCCGCCACACGTGTGCCGGGCAAGTCCGTGTAATCCTTCGACCCGGCTCAGGACAGGTCTGTGAAATCTGTGGTTTTTTTTCTATTTCTCCGTGAAATCTGTATCCTCTGTGGCTACTTATTTATTACAGGACGTTGCTCAGATTTCAGTCCAGGCGCCTGGAACCGGCACAGGATACCGGCCCTGCGCATCGGCCTGGACCGGCGCCGGGCTGTCCGAGGTCAGCTCGTCCACATTCGGGCAGAATCTGAAATCGGAAGAGGTAACCTCGTCCCAGGTGACAATCTTACCGGTATGGACCGCGGCGCGTCCCATAATGGAGGTCAGATTCGCAAACGCCGCCCGCTGCACCTCGTTGTGGGGCCGGTCTTTCCGGATTGCATCCAGCAATACGTCCCACTCGCGCTGGTACGGGCTGAGCTTTTCTTTCTCCGGCTGCCAGACAATGTTTTCTTTGGCGATCCGCTGATCCTTGTATATCTGCACGGTCGGGGCGTGAACATTGCCGGAGAACTGCGCGGCACACTTCGTGCCGTGCACAAACGTGGCAAAATCATTGTAGCAGTTCGGCATGGCACGGCTGTCCACGAGCGCCTTGGTGCCGTCGGCAAATGTGTACTCGATAGCGTAGATGTGGAGGTTCTGGCTGCAATCGGCGCTACCCGGCTCGCGTCCGCCCAAGCCCTGCGCCGAGACCGGCCAGGCGTCTTTGATCCAGCAGCACTCGTCAACCTGGTGGATCATCATCTCGATGAACCATCCCGACGACACCCACATAAAGAAATACGGCCGGCGGATTTGCCACAGTAGCTCGTTCTGGTCGCGTTTGAACGGCTCCATTCGGGCGCCGGGATCCATCCGGTAAGCCCGGATCAGCTGGATGTCGCCCAGCGCGCCGTCGCGCATCTTTTGGATGAGCGCCTGCCGCGAGGAGGAATGCCGGCACATTACCCCGCACGCTATCTTGAGATTCTTTTTTGCCGCAGCCTCGCCCAGGCGGAGAATCCGCTTGGTGCCTCCTGGATCGGGCGCAAAGGACTTTTCCATAAAGACATTCACGCCCTTTTTTATGGCATATTCCAGGTGGGGCGGCCGGAAAACCGAATGTGTGGCTTGAATCATAACGTCGCCCGGACGCAGGCAGTCGATGGCCTTGCGATAGGCGTCAAAGCCGACGAATCGCCGGTCCGCCGGCACATCGATCCGCTGGCCGAACTGCTCGCTAAGGGCTTTGTATGATCGTGTCAGCCGGTCCTCGAAAATGTCAGCCATAGCAATGAGCCTGGTTGGGCCTGTCGAAGACGAGAGGGCGACGCCTCCCGCGCCGCTGCCGCGCCCGCCGCACCCGACCAGCGCCAGCCGTATCGTATTATCTACGCCGGCGTAG
>JAFNGF010000293.1 GCA_017885385.1 Planctomycetota bacterium | reverse complement strand
GGCCTCGGACTGGGCCTTGTCTGAGTGCCCCCNGGGNCNANAAGCGAAAGGCAAGGTGAGATTATGCGAGTCTTCAAACCAACATACAAAGACAGGTTAGGACAAAAAAGGGAGCTGAAAAAGTGGTGGATCGAACTTCAAGACCACCTGCAAATCACACGGCGCTTTCCGGGGTTCTCAGACAAGGCCCAGTCCGAGGCCTTGGGCCGGCAGATCGAGCGCCTGGTTGCCTGCCGGATAGCAGGTCAGGAGCCCGGTCCCGAACTGAGCCGCTGGCTTGAGCAGGTCCCGCTGAAGTTGCGCGTCCGGCTTGCAAATATCGGCTTGTTGGACCGCACGCGGGCGGCAGCGGGCAAACCTCTGTCCGAACATCTGGCAGACTTTGAGCAGTCCCTGTTAGGCAAAGGCAGCACCGGCAAATATGCCAGGCAAACTGCGTCACAGATAAAGCGGCTGTTCGACCTCTGCAGATTCACCACTTGGACGGACATAGTGGCCAGCAGATTGCAGAGGGCGCTGACGGAGTTCCGACAAAGCAAGAACCTCAGCGCCCAGACATTCAATTTCTACTTGAAAGCTACCAAGCAGTTTTGCCGGTGGATGGTCCAGGACAGGCGGGCCAGCGAATCGCCGCTCCAGCACTTAACGGGCCTGAACGTACGAACGGATCGCCGTCACGACCGCCGGGCGCTTGAGCCGGACGAAATAAGGCGTCTTTTAGAGGCTGCGAGGGCCGCCGGCGGGCGATTTGGCATGAGTGGGTATGAAAGAGCCATGCTCTACCGTCTGGCCGTAGAGACGGGCCTGAGGCGCAACGAATTGAGAAGCCTAACCGTAGTCTCGTTTGACCTCGACAAGTGTACGGTGACGGTCGAGGCGGCCTACAGCAAGCACAGGCGGGAGGATGTCCTACCATTGCGGCCAGATACGGCAACGGAACTGAGAGAATTTCTCAAGGGCAAGCTGCCGAGCGTGCGGGTTTTCAGCGTTGGTGACAAAACCTCTAAGATGATTCAGGCTGATCTTGAAACTGCTGACATTCCTTATGTGGACGAATCGGGCCGCTATGCAGATTTTCACAGCCTCAGACACACTACCGGAAGTTGGCTTGCGGCGAATGGGGTCCATCCCAGCGTGGCCCAGGCAATAATGCGGCACTCGGACATAAACTTGACCATGAGCCGCTATACGCACCTATTCCGAGGCCAGGAGTCCGAGGCGGTTGCGAAATTGCCGGACCTGTCGCTCCCAAGTGAGCAGAAGGCAGCAGCGGTCAGGAGTGGAACGGACGGATGTAATCTGGATACGCCAGGTCCACAAGACAAAAACCTGGCGTCCCATTTGGCGTTTCAGGACGCGCAGCAGTGCAATTCAGTGCATCGACCTGCACAGGTGATACCGACTGGGGCTATCAAAAACGCGATTTTGAATGGGCGATGCGGGATTCGAACCCACGACCATCTGATTAAGAGTCAGATGCTCTACCAGCTGAGCTAATCGCCCCAACTGACACACGAAAAACAAATTGCCGACAAATCCTACTGCTGGAACCTTTCGGCTGCAACTTACTTTACACCTGCTGAGCCGGCATTTCAAGAAAATTAGGGCCGCAGAACGATATTATAGCAATACCGCACGACGTTTCGAAAAATTCAATTGAATTACCCGTTCAACACGGTAGAATATGGGCAAGTTGTTATTTCGTGGAGTTGAAATTATGAAAGAAGGAATACATCCAAAATACGACAAAGTAGTAGTTCACTGCGGCTGCGGCAATACTTTCGAGACCCGCAGTACCGCCAAAGAAATCCATGCTGAGATTTGCTCGATGTGCCATCCCTTCTATACGGGCAAGCACAAATATGTTGATACTGCCGGGCGAATAGAACGATTCCAAAAGAAGTACGGCACAAGCTACATAAAAAAGAACAAAAAAGACGAGCAACAATAGCTGGCCTTTGGGCGATAATAGCGTTTAGCATTAAGCGTTTAGCATGAGTTCCTACTTGTCTGCTATTCGCTATCTGCTATTCGCTATTTTTGCTTTCACAGGACCGCATCGATGGTAATGCCTGAAAAAAAAGATGTCTTGCTGACCAAGCTCGACCAGATTGAGCAGCGCTACAGCGAGATCCAAAAGCAGCTTGCTGAACCAGCCATTGCTGCCGATTCCGCCAAGCTGGTAGCGCTGTCTAAAGAGCAAGGCAAACTGAAAGCAATAGTCGCAAAGTACTGCGAGTACAAAACAACGGCACGCCACATTGCCGACGCCGAGCAGATATTGCAGGATAGCACGGCAGATAAAGAGCTTAGGGCTTTGGCCAAAGAAGAATTTGATCAGCTCCAAGAGAAAAACAGCGGCCTGCTTGAACAAATCCAGAACACGCTGATGATGGCAGAGGAGATGGGCATTGATTCGGTCATAATGGAAATACGACCGGGTACCGGCGGAGAAGAAGCGGCTCTTTTTGCGCGCGATTTGTACAATATGTACGTCAGATACGCCGCCGACCGCAAATGGAAGATTGAGCAGCTCCATTTCAGCAGCACGGAAAAAGGCGGTTTTCGTGAGGTCATACTAAGCATAAAAGGACCGGGCATCTGGTCCGAATTGGGCTATGAAGGCGGCGCACACCGCGTCCAGCGGGTGCCCGAAACCGAAACCCAGGGCAGAATCCATACATCGGCAGCCACCGTTGTAGTGCTGCCTGAGCCGGAGGAGCTTGACATCCAGATCAATCCCAACGACGTTACCGAGCACGTCAGCAGGGCAAGCGGCCCAGGCGGGCAAAACGTCAACAAGGTCAGCAGCGCCATCAGGCTCGAACATATCGCAACCGGAATCACCGTCAGTATTCAGGATGAGACAAGTCAGCACAAAAACCGCGCCAAGGCCTGGCGGATACTAAGAACTCGAGTATATGAATATTATGACAGCCAAAGAAGGGCCGAGCGCGAGTCACAACGCAAAACTATGATCGGCTCAGGCGACAGATCCGAAAAGATCAGGACATATAACTTCCCGCAAAACCGTGTAACCGACCATAGAATCAACCTGTCTCTGTACAACCTGGACAAGATAATGGATGGTGACATACACGAATTGATTGCGGCACTAAAAGACTACGACCGCCAGCAGAGACTGAAAAACCTCTAAAGACCCAACACCAGCACGACCGAAGAAAAAAGTGAGAATTATGACGGCGTACGACACATCAGGCACCACGGGTATCAGAGCATCAGGGTATCAGGTTGTGTGTATCAGATTACCAGGCTATCAGGTTTATTTCTCCGGTCTTCTGGTATCCCGGCTACCTGCATCCTGATTTCCTGATGACCCGATTTCCAGAGGGATTTATGTCCACAACCCAATACTCCATGCGACAGACAAAATACAAGTCACGAGATACGAGATGATAGTAGTTGTTACGGGGATGGTTGGTGTAGACAAGAAAAGCTATCTTGAAAGAGTCTGCCAATTTGCCGCCGACAGAGGTAAAGAGGTGCTGCTGTTCAACGTCGGCGATGCGATGTACGCCGAAGCGCCTGATATTCCGCCCGGCAAAATCCTCGACATACCGATGAAAAGGTTAAGCTCACTTCGGCGAAGCGCCTTCAAAGATATTATCGCAAAGGCCAAAAGTGCGCAGAACCTGATAGTCAGCACTCACGCAACTTTCCGCTGGCGGCACGGATTGTTTCCAGCCTTTGACTTCGACCAGATGCGTCAGCTCGGCGCGGATATGTACATCTGCCTGATAGACGACATTGTAGCCCTGCATGTCCGGCTTGCAGCCGAACACGCTACCGACCACAGCCTGAAAGATTTGATCGTCTGGCGGGAAGAAGAAATCATCGGTACGGAAATGCTGTGCAAAGGCGTTGACCCGAATGTCCCTTTCTACTGTCTGGCCCGCGGCGGTGAACAGGAGACTGTCGAGACGTTCTATAAGCTGCTTTTCGACCGACACTGCAAAAAGGCGTACCTGAGCTTTCCCATGACCGGCGTCGCCGATTTACAAGGCGTTAACAAAGAGATCAGCCGGTTCCGTCAATTAATGAAGGAGCTTTTTACCTGCTTTGACCCTGGTGACCTGGAAGAATCATATCTGCCGCAGAAAGCACAACAGGCCAGGCAACAGGGCTTGGCCTTTATCGAGGCGACGACGCTGGGCCAAAGGCGCAGATTGGATTTGCGCGAGATCGAGCAGATTGAACGCGACATCAATAGTCAAATTTACGCCCGCGATTTTTTGTTGATCGAGCAGTCGGACATGATCATCAGCTTTATTCCTGCGCTGTCGGATGGGCGGGCTGCGATATCCAGCGGGGTCGAAAGAGAGCTGCAGCACGCTCACGAAGCCGCCAAAGAAGTGTACGTAATCTGGACATCAAAGCAGAGCCCCTCGGTATTTGTCACACAAACAGCAACAAGAGTCTTCAGCAGCATGACCAACGCGTTGGATTTTTTCAAAGGGAAGGGATACATACAGGAGTAATGGTTTGCGGCCTTGCTTAAAGCCTTGCATAAACGAAGTCCTTCGGCTATTTTGAGTTATGTGTTAATGTTTGGAATGTGAGGAGTCTTCCATGAGAAAGTTCAAAATTGTTGTAGAAAAGCACCCTGATGGTTATGTGGCGTATCCATTGGGGCTGAAAGGGGTCGTAGTTGGGCAGGGAGACCGCTACGAAGAGGCGCTTTCTGATATAAAGTCTGCTATTCGTTTCATATCGAGACCTTCGGAAAAGAAGTGCTGGATATAGAGCCGCCAATTATCGAGGCCTTCGTCGCTGAGACAGGAGTAGAAGTTTGATGGCAAATCTGAAAGCTCCGCTGGAAGAGATACGTGCTCAAGCTGATACAGAAAACATTCGCATCACACAACATGCTCAGCAAGAAATGGCTGAGGAGGGTATCGCCCTCAATGAGGTTCTTGAAGCTATTGCCACAGGGCAAATTTTGGAAAATTATCCCGAGCACCGCAGAGGCGCCTGTTGTTTGCTCAACGGTGTTACTAAAGAAGGTCGTCCTCTGCACATAGTATGCACAACGGCACGACCGGTGCTTATCATTATTACAGTTTACCAAGCCAAACCACCAAAGTGGACGACACCAACCCAAAGGAGACGATAGATATGAAATGTAGTATCGAAGGCTGCCCGGGAGAGTATGAGAATCGCAAAATTACTCACACTGTGCGCCATAAAGGGAAGGTGGTTGTCATTGACCACGTCCCGGCAGAAGTTTGCTCAGTGTGTGGAGATGTACTTCTAAAGCCGGAAACGGTTCGTCGGATTGAGGCGTTATTGCGAACAGAAGCTTGCCCGACGAGCACTGTACCCCTTTATGAGTATGTGTGACGTCGCTTCTACTAAGAACGAATGCTTGAGTAATGTGATAAAGGAGTATTCCAACGGCTATAGATTTTGAGGACGAGTACGCCTCTCTTCGCCAAGAGATGTTAGAGGGATTTGAAAGAATTCATGATACAGGTAAGTATGGAATAGGTGCGTTTATCGCTTTTCTAGCATACTACTATGAATCTCTTAATTTCAGCAACTTTCTTGCCTTAGTGGTCTTTCAGTTGTTGGTCCTACTAATGGGAGTATACGCTCGTCGAGTATATCAAAGTATCTACGTGGTAGGCACGTATATCGCCTTTGTTTAGAAAAAACCAATGGAGTAAGGTGGCATCGAATGAGCCGTTCCATCGGTGAGTTCAAAGAGAACTCTGGAGAACAAGATGTCGAAAAAAACAGTTCAACCAAAGCTCCAAAAGGATGGGGGCAAAGACTCCTTTTGGTTTGGCTTGTTATTGCTAGCACTTATCTTCGTAGGTATAGTGGCAGTACTCTTAAAAGCCTCGGTTCTATCATTGTGTGCGTCTCAACAGCTTCTGTATATTCTTATTATAGTGGCTCTTTTAATTATCAATCTATATATCTTCTACGTATTGTCCTGGGGAATGGGGAAATTTAGGGTGAAAGAGGAACAAAAGTGGAAAGCATATAACAAAGTCTTCGGAAAACCAAAATGGCGCGACCCATATGTTGATCCCTGACAAACACACAGACGGCGAACATAGCAATCTCAAATAACCGAATGTTGAATACTGAACACCCAGTCTCGGATAAGGAATTGGCGGGGTGTATTGACCATACGCTGCTCGATGCGACTGCATCCAGAGAGCGGGTGAGACAAGTATGCCGGGAGGCCGTTGACTTTGGTTTTCATACCGTCTGTGTAAACCCGCGATGGGCGCCGCTTGTAGCTGAGCAACTGCATAATACAAAGGTAAGGGTCGGCAGCGTGGTCAGCTTGCCGCTCGGAGCCGATTCGACCAAAATCAAGGTCGCTCAGGCAAAAGATGTTATTTTTGCCGGCGCCGATGAGATTGATATGATGGCGGATTTGGCGGCGATAATCGAAGGCGACTCGCGGTACCTGTCTAACCAGGTGCAGGCGGTGCTGAGAATCTGCCGCTCGATGAGGCCGCCGGTCGTGCTGAAGGTGATAATTGAATCGGCAGCCTTGACCCAGCAGCAAAAAGTGTTTGCCTGCCAAATCCTGGACGCCTGTAGAGTCGATTTCATAAAGACCAGCACCGGCTTGCATCCGGCTGGGGGAGCAACGGTCGAAGATATAAAGCTGCTCAGAGAAGCAGCACCAAGCTGTAAAATAAAAGCTGCCGGCGGTATACGAACCGCAAGGCAGGCCCTTGAAATGCTCCAGGCGGGGGCGGAAAGAATAGGCACTTCTTCAGGCGTGCAGATTATAAACGAGCTCAAAGAATTGAAGGCGGCACAGAAAACTGGGAATAACGTAGAGGGATAGTACAATGTCACTCCTGCGAAAGCAGGAGTCCAGACAAATAACGATAGAATGGATTCCCGCCCATTCGGCTTACGCTCAGGGCAGGCCTTGCGCGGGAATGACACAGAGAGCGATAAATTATAATGACGGTAGGGATAGCCACCAGCAAAGATAAGAGTATCGCCTGCAAACTGCACTATCGCAAAATCACTGCCCCGATAAATCTGCCTGCTCTCAGCGAGGTATTTGCCGGGCGTAAATCGGCCTCGATTCTCGGCGCAAATATGTCCAAAGCGGATGCCGATAGATTCAGTTACTGGGTTTGCGAGCCAAAAGATGTATTCGAGTTTCGAGCAGAACAAAAATACCCTTTCCAGAAACTGCATAGGGCCCTGAGCAGGTACAGGTTCGAAGAAGGCCACGAAAATGCCTTGCCGAAAGGACTTTTTTGCGGTGGGTGGATTGGCTATCTCGCCTACGAGCTGGGCCGGTACATCGAGAAGCTGCCGGCAACGACGATAGATGACGTTGAAATGCCGTTGATTCGACTATGTTTCTACGATCGTGTAATTGCCTACGACCACCTTGACACAACTTGCTGGCTGATTGCTTTAGAGTTGCCAGATGATACCCAGGAGCCGGAGGACAAATTGGCAGACCTTGGGAAGTTGGTGGCTGAATCACAAACAGTCCACGTTTCACCGCCCGTCGCTGCCGACCTTGACCGAATAGATTTTTCGGCAATTCGCTCCAATATGAGTAAAGATTATTACTTGCGGGCTATTGCAAAGATAAAGCACTATATCTATGAAGGTGACATCTACCAGGTCAATTTCTCGCAGCGATTTGAATGTGACTTCGATGCAAGGCCGATTGACCTATTTCACTGGCAGAACTACTACAACCCAAGTCCTTACGCAGCCTATATAGATGCCGGCGAATTCCAGATCGTTAGTGCCTCGCCGGAGATGTTTATGACCATCCGCGATGGCGCCATTAGCACCAAGCCCATCAAAGGCACTCGCCCAAGACTAAACCAAACCGAGTCTGCTGTCGCGCCAGCCAGGCAGATCAATGCGAAGAATTTCAATGAGCTGCTGCATAGCGAAAAAGAGCAGGCGGAGCTTAATATGATAATCGACCTGGAGCGCAACGATGTGGCAAAGATTTGCGAGCCCGGAACAAGGAAAGTCGTGCAGCCGCGAACGATTGAAGATTATCCGACAGTCTTTCACGCCGTAGCGACCGTAGCCGGGCAGCTTCGCAGGGATGCTACCTTCTGCGATGTTCTAAAGGCGATGTTTCCGGGCGGCTCTATCACCGGCGCTCCCAAAATCCGCTCGATGGAAATCATCGATGAAACTGAGCCTACAGCCAGAGGCGTTTATACCGGCAGCATTGGCTTTATCGGTATCGACGGCGCCGTGTGCTTCAATATCGCTATACGGACGATTATTATCACGAACCACAGGGCGTATGCTCAGACCGGCGGCGGTATCGTAGCAGATTCCGACCCACAGGCCGAATGGGATGAGACAATCACAAAAGCAAGAGCACTAATCGCAGGAATAACAGCAACGCAGAAACCAGGGAGTGAACATAAAGGACAAATTCCAAGCACTAAATCCTGAATTCTAAACAATATCAAAATTCAAATTTCAAATGGCAGCTTTCGTAGCTGACACCTAAGTGTCGTTTTGGTCATTCAGGTTTGTTTAGGATTTAGAATTTAGGATTTGCATTAGATAAGATTGTGGAAAAAGTATTCCTAAACGACGGCTTGATCGATATCAACAAGGCCTGCATCCGGGTTACCGACAGCGGGTTTCTATATGGAGCGGGCATTTTTGAGACGATGCGAAGCTACAACGGAGTCGTTTTTGCGTTGGCCGACCACTTAGATAGGCTTTTTTTCAGCGCAAGCAGCCTGTCGATAAATAATCCATACGACAGAAAATACCTGACCGACGCAATCTACAAAGTCCTTCGCGCAAATAAGCTCACTAGCGCCCGCTTGCGGTTGACGCTAACCGGCGGCCCGATGACTGAACCCGACCAGCAGCGAAAACCGACACTGCTTATTACCGCCGCCGAATTGCAGCCCTATCCGCCGCAGTATTACAAAAAGGGCGTTATGGTGGCGCTGTGCCCATTTAGGCAGAATCCCGCCGAGCCGACCTGCGGACATAAAACGACCAGCTATTATGCGCGGATGCTGGCATTGAAGTGGGCCCACCAAAAAGGTGCCACCGAAACCTTATGGTTCACCGTAGATAATCGCCTGGCGGAAGGGTGCATAAGTAATGTCTTTTTGGTCAAGAATTCGGTACTATACACGCCGCCGATTAGAACGCCGGTGCTTGCAGGTGTTGCGCGAAAAACTATCTGCCAAATTGCTATTGACAGCTCCATCGAGCTGAGAGAAAAAGACCTTTACATTGCCGATTGCCTGGAGGCCGATGAAGTCTTCCTGACGAATGTGATTATGCAAGTTTTGCCCGTAAACGAGATTGAGAAGCATACGGTGGGCAGCGGCAAGGTTGGCCCTATGACTAAG
>JAFNGF010000292.1:5379-5601 GCA_017885385.1 Planctomycetota bacterium | reverse complement strand
ACTGTGTCCACGTGTCTGACTCAACTGCATAAGTATAGGGGTGGGCCACCGTAGCGGTATTTCCGGCTGCATCCTGCAGTCTGATACGCAGAAGCTGCTCTACGTTATCATTTTGGCCGCGGAAGGCCAGCGACAGTCCCTTGATCCCATATTTGGTCCAATCCTGGGCGGCGGCGAAAGTGTAAGTCGCTTCGGTTAAGTATGGGTCAAACTGATTCTGGT
>JAFNGF010000292.1:0-5308 GCA_017885385.1 Planctomycetota bacterium | reverse complement strand
GGCCTACCTGATCCACCCGCCACTGGTAGGTCTGCCCGAACTCCAGCGTGCCCGGGTCATAGCTCTTACCGGCAGGGGCAGGGGCCACCTTCTGCATAGCTCCCTGCTTGCCGAACCACAATTCGCGGGAAGTCGCAAAAGCAGCCTCTTTCCAGCTAAGGTCAGCATCGACCGAGACCCCTGTTGCTCCGTGGACAGGGGTGGGATTGACCGCCGCGGGACCATCTGAAATAGAGAAGACATCGTCAAAGGTGGTATGGTAGCCGACCGGCGCCGGATTCTCATTCGAGCTGAAGATACCGCTCGGACCGCTGGCAAACACGTTATCATGGATACCTTTCTTCTCCCAGGGGTCGTTGCCGCTGGTGTCGATAAAGGTCGGAGTTCTCACGAGCAAGGGGCCGCCCTTGTACTGATAGATGCTGCCCGTGATGTATACCGGGTCTGACCCGACCACGTCCAGCTCAACATAGTGGCTTCTGGCGTGATCCAGGCCGGGCACTGGAACCTCCGGCTGATAGGTCTGCATAATCTGGTCATCGAGGTTGACAATCTTCAGCAGTTCAATTCTCAGATTGGCCGGGCCGTCCTCATAATGTACGATCATGATGTAGGCGCTGGCAACTATGCCTGGCGCGCCGGTCAGCGAACCATCGGGGTCAATGAAGTAACTTGCTCTGGCCGCCAGACCGTGATAATTACGAGAGGCGTCGCCGGCGACATTGAACACCGCACCGACGCGGACGTCACTGAACACTTCATCTGAGCCGAAACCCATGCCAAACGCCGAGCCTGGGGGCATCGCGCCAACTGAAGTAGTCTCAGTAATAGACAGGTAGTCATTGTTACCGGCACCGTCCTTTATAGTCGCCTTGAATGTCTTGGTCACGTCAGGGTAGCAGTAGAATTTCCAAGTTGTCAGATCGAAAGCGTTGCCGCCGAAGGTCTCCGACCAGTTGGCATGCGCGGCGACGCTTACCGCGAGAATCAGGCTCACCATTAAACAAATTTTTGAGTTTCTATTTAGCATAAAATCTCCTTTAGAAAACTAAAATGCAGAGATCCCGGCTTGCGGGCGTATGGCAGTGGGGATTTGCCTGCCATGTGTCTTCCCGCATCCCGAATAGAGAACAGTCGCTCCAGCAGAAAAATGAAAAAACCACGCATCTTAAAAACCCAAATAGCCACGAAGTTACCTAATTTGATTTATAGCACATTAACGGCACGACTTCAAGGAAAAACTTTGAGGCAAAATCACGTAGCTCTGTGTCAAGAATGGTCTCTTACAGGCCTCAAAAGCACTACAGTTTTTTGGGGATTTTGCCGCTTGCGATCATACGGTCTGTCCTACGGTAAGTGTTTGTGGTTACAGGTATTATCGTTCACACAGGCCACTTTTGTTTGGCACCTTGAGTAATCAAAGATTCAGAAATGGACTACCCCGGTGTGGGCCCTGAAGAAAATCTGCCTTTCTGTGTGAGATTCTGCTTGACACGTGGGACGCCTGCCCTTATACTGAATTGATAAGGCAAGGAGAGTAAGCCGCAACATCAAGACTCAACAGAGGATGAGTCTGCCTCAACCGAGGGTGATACAAGAAGAATTTGGAGGAAGGGTAAAATGAAACAAGAAAGACTTTTGGCTTTGCTGGTGTTGTTGGGGCTGATGACTGCTCCGGTCTGGGCTGCTAGTACTCCCATTCTAAAACCGGGCGATTTTATCATTGGCATCGACACCGATGGACAGGTTTCGAGCAGTAGTTATCCGGCCGCTGAAAACCCACCAAAACTGTTGGACAGCGACCCTGGCACCAAGTACCTGAACCGTGGCGGGGCCGGTAGCGGGTTCATCGTTACACCGAGCCTCGGCATGACTCTAGTGCAGAGTTTCACACTGACGACGGCCAACGACTCTGCGGCTCGCGACCCAACCTCATGGGAGGTGTACGGCACGAACGCCGCCATCAAAAGTGCCGATAACAGCACTGGGCTCGCCGAGAGCTGGACGTTAATGGACCAGGGGCTCATCGCGTTACCCGCCGCCCGGAAAACACTCGGCCCGGTTGTTACGGTAAACAACATGGCGCCCTACACGTCGTATAAAATGATGTGGCCGACTAACGGTGGTGACAGCCTCCTACAGGTCGCGGACGCAGCGTTCTACCCGATGCCGGATGGCACCGGCATGAACCTGCTGGCTGTGGGAGATCCTATCCTGGCCGTCGAGGTGGGTTGGCAGAGCAGGTCTCCGGCCGCGGGCCCGACTGGCTTGTCTGAAGGCCCGAAGAGTGCCATTGACGGCACGATTGCCTGGAAGTACTTGAACTTCGGCGAAGAGAATTCGGGCTTCATTGTGACGCCGTCGATTGGCCCATCCACTTTGGACAGCTTCCAGATCACGACAGCCAATGATTCCCCGGAACGTGACCCAACGATTTGGATGCTCTATGGCACGAACGACCCGATCACCAGTGCCGATAACAGCGCTGGGACCAGCGAGACGTGGAAACTGATCGCCGGCGGCTCAGTGGACTTACCATCGGATCGTGACACGCTCGGGCCGATGCTTCAGATCTGCAACCAAGCTGAGGCCTATACATCCTACAGGATGCTGTTCACGAGCGTGAAGAATGCGGCTGCAGCCAACTCGATGCAGATCGGCGAGATTCAGTTCTACGGCGTTCCCGAACCGGCAACGGTTTGTCTGCTTGGCTTGGGTTGTTTGGCTCTGCTGCGAAGACGCGGGCAATAGCAGCCGGAATAATATGCGTGGGATTTTTGGCCTGACCGCAGAGAACGCTGAGATCGCCGAGGCAGGACGGTACGATTTTTTCGGCGCAGGCTTTGCGTCCTCTGCGGGAAGGCTTTTTCTGCGCGAGTTCTTCATCTGCGGAATATAACTCCCGGTACAGAATTCAGAGTACGGGCTTGTGAGGTCTCAACTCGGACAGCGAGTCTGTTTACCGCCCGAATTGTGAGCGAAAGAACTTTAACATTTCCAGGTGCGGATCACCCTTAAACTCGCTGCTGTGGTAGTAGATGTACCTTACGCCAACCTTGTCCAGGGCTTTCTTTAATTGATGGGCAAAACGTGGATGGTGGATGCCCTGGCCAGGTTTGGCATCCGGCGGAAGATCCCGGTCAGGCTCGCTGTAGAACATAAAGATAGGCGGGTCGTCGGCGGATACGTGCTTGATCGCGGAAACCTTGTCATACACTTTTTGCAGCTCGGGCTTATCAATCTCGTCAACACTTTTGATGTTGTAACATTTGAAGATGGAGGGGTGCTCATAAGCTCGCCCGCCAATCCACTGCTTGATGACTCTGGGGTCGTAGCTGCTCTGCCCGCCGAATGAGCCTGCTGCGACAAGCCGGCTGGACTGCCGGGCGACAGGATCGGCGCTGTTGGGTTCGGCCAGGTCATCGTGATATGCCAGGAACATAGAGATTCCGGCTCCAGCCGACCCGCCGTAGGCCGCGATGCGCCTGGGGTCGATGTTCCATTCTTTGGCCTTATATCGCAGGAACTGGATGGCCCTGGCTCCATCCATCTGCGGCGCCGGAAATGGGTGCGTGGTCACGAAGCGGTAATGAATGGCGGCCACAGAAATACCCGATTCGAGGCATTGAGTTAGAACGACGGGCTGAATACTTTTTTTATCGCCGCCGACAAATCCGCCGCCGTGAATGTAGACCACGACCGGCGTGGGCTTTTGCGATTCAGGCTTCCAGAAGTCAAGCACCTGCCGGTCATGTTCGCCGTAGTGCACGTTGGCAAAAGTCGGCAAAGGTTTACTGACTTGAGCTGCTCTTGACTGCCCAAGCGTAGCCAAAGCTGTGCCGGCCAGCAAGAGCACGACAACTATTGAGCGAAACTGCCTTCTCATAATTCAAGCCTCCAGAAAGATGGAATAATGTTCTATAGTACAGACCTAAGACAAGCATCGCAAGGCATTTATGGCTTGGCCATCCCTGGTCGGGATTGCACCTATTCTTGAAACCGGAACTTCACAGTTGAAAATCGGCGATTGAGAGTCTACAATTGCGGGTCTATGAACGCTATATCGCTTCAAGGCGTGTGCAAATCTTTCGGCGATGTGCACGCGGTGAACAATTTGAACGTGAACGTGCCGGCGGGCAGCATATACGGCTTCCTCGGACCTAACGGCGCCGGCAAAACAACCACGATTCGCATGATTATGAACATCATCCGCCCGGACGGCGGACGCATCGATATATTTGGCGATCAATCAATCGAACGAGCCAAGAGTCGGATCGGCTATATGCCCGAAGAACGGGGGCTCTATCGCAAGATGAAAGTCGCCAAAGTGCTGAGCTTTTTCGGCGCAATCAAAGGTTGCAACGCCAGAGACCTTGCCCGACAGGTGCCCCAGTGGCTGGAGCGGATGGAGCTGGCTGATTGGGCGGATAAAAAGGTGGAGGAACTTTCTAGAGGAATGCATCAGAAACTCCAGTTTGCGGTTGCTGTGATCAATGAGCCGGACCTGGTGATTCTTGATGAGCCTTTCTCCGGGCTGGACCCTGTAAACCAGGATTTACTCAGGGACATCATTCTTCAGATGCGCAATGCAGGCAAGACCATCGTCTTCTCCACGCACGTGATGCACGAGGCCGAGCAGCTCTGCGATTTTATCCTCCTGATAAACAGAGGAAAGCCGGTTTTGGACGGCAGACTGGATGAGATTCGCTCTGGTTATAGATCTCATGCGGTCACTGTCGAGCTTGAGGGGGACACGAGTTTCATCAAGACGCTGCCTACGGTAAGGGCGGTAGAGTCTCAGGGCCGGCCCTTCGACTGCGCTCAGGGCGGGCGTATGGAAATCAGCCTCGAAGCTGCTGCCGACCCCCAGGATTTGCTCAAAGAGCTGGTGGGCCGGGTGAAGGTGAAGGCCTTCGAGGTGAAAACGCCCTCATTGCATGAAATCTTTGTTCGCTTGGTTGGAAAAGGCAATGCAGAAGATTCTTAAGATTGCCCAGCGTGAGTATATTGAAGTCGTCCGCACCAAGACGTTCATTCTGAGCATCTTGATGACGCCGGCCATCATAGCAATAGTTGTGTTTATCAATAGTCGAACCCAGCGCAGTATAACCGGTCCGCGTCCGCCCAGGACAGTTGTCGTGGCCGACCTGTCGAAGCAGCTGACTGACCAGATCAAAGCCTCATTTGACCAGTACAATGTATCAAATCCCCAGCGACAAATCCTCGTGCAGGAGCTTTACACCGATAGCAGCTCGGATGAGCCGGCCAAGCAGAAAGTCCGCAATGGCCAATTGGATGCGTATATCGT
>JAFNGF010000291.1 GCA_017885385.1 Planctomycetota bacterium | reverse complement strand
CGCCATCGAACAGCAGAGAGCACGAGTTGATGAGCTTAAGCGGCAGTGTAAAAAGAGCGATTGCCCGGATTGCAGGGGGTTGCTCAGTGTTGCGGACTACCTTGTCCGCAAATCGGTGTGGGCTGTCGGCGGCGATGGGTGGGCTTACGATATCGGCTACGGCGGCCTGGACCACGTTCTGGCCAGTGGAGCCAACGTCAATGTGCTGGTCTTGGACACGGAGGTGTATTCCAATACAGGTGGGCAGATGTCCAAATCTACGCCGCGAGCGGCGGTGGCAAAGTTCGCCGCCGCAGGAAAAACCGCACCAAAGAAGGACCTCGGACTTCTGGCTATGACCTACGGCAATATCTACGTCGCCAAGGTGGCGATAGGCGCAAATACCAACCAGACGGTCAAGGCGTTTGTCGAGGCTGAGGCGTATCCGGGACCATCGCTGATAATTGCCTACGCCCATTGTATCGCGCACGGAATTGACATGACTACCGGCTATCAGGAGCAAAAGAAAGCCGTTGCCTGCGGCCACTGGCCGCTTTACAGATTCGACCCACAACTGGCGCAGCAGGGCAAAAATCCGCTGCAACTGGACTCGAAGACTCCTACGATTGCCTTCGAAGAGTATGCCTACGGCGAAAACCGTTATCGAGCATTGAAGCAGTCTAAGCCGGAGGTGGCGGCACAATTGCTGAAGCTCGCCAGCAGTGATGCGGCTGATAGGTATGCCCTGATGGAGCAGCTTGCCAAGCTACCATGCCCAGGAGCCAACCGAAAAACACCAGAAACAGACGGTAGGTAAGTGACATGATTAAGCAGTCATTCAACTCGATTTGTCTGGTCATTGCAGTGATTTTCATCGCAGCAGGGTGTGGCCAGCAGCGTAAGAAAGATGTCGAGATATTGGCTCGCGGGCCCGATTTTGAGAAGCTCGTTGTTCCGGGTGATTACGCTGATGCCGCGATTAAGATGACCGGCGGACTACAGCATTGGGCAAAAATCCAGAAGGTGCAGCTCGACTGTGTGGTTACTTTTTATGCCGCCTCCGGCGGAGACGGCAGCTTCTACTTGACCGAGCACCGCTTCTATATCTACCCGTGGTCAGATTCTATCGAGGTTGCAGGATGTGAGCCTTTGGGAGCAATTGCCTGGCAATTGTCGGGCGGGCAATTCAGAGCCTTACCGGGCGATGACCCCTCGGCTGCGCTCAGGGATGTCTCTGTAATGGGCGTGTCTTGCCGTGACTATGCGGAATCTGTGCTGAAGATAGCCACGGCCCCCGTGCAGTTCTTGCAGACTGGAGCTGTCTTTGTCAAAGGACCTGCCCCCATAAAACTGGAAGGGCTCTGGTACGATCCGATAGAGTTTGCCGCGGCGGATTCCTTTCAGCAAGGCCCAGCGCCGGCACAGAGCCGTCCGCCACCGGCGGATCAGGGAGCGGTTGTAAAGCCGTATTGGTCCAGGGTGGTTTATTGTCAGAACAGGGATACGTCTTTAGTTGACCTGCTTTGGCTTGCCGATATTGAACAAGGGAAGTTCTTAGCCGTTCGAGGCTATGATTACAAGGAGATCGAGAAGACCGGCATCCTGCTGCCCACCAAGATAGAGATATTCCGCACCGATGCGCGGGCTGTCTCCAAAGAGAGGATAGTTAAGATAGACCTTAAATAGCGGCCTGGACTGCGGCCAGTTCAGTGGAGCCGCATTTTTGCCTGCCGTTGCGCCCGTGCACTAAACCTCACACACCGCCTTTGTTTGCTGCTTATCGCATTGCGTCCAGCGGCTGTTCGACAGTCAATTTGTCGCCGAGGCTTGCAGCCAGGTCCGGCAGGTCATACAACGTCAGCGCCCCGTGCACGGCGTTGACCATTTGATTGCCAGACACGCCCGATTCGATTATGTTGGACCAGCAAGTCAGCGCCCGAACCAGCCTGACCGAGGCNNCCAACCGCGATCAAATCCGCCGGCTTTTTTTGCTTCTGCTGTAAAAAGCGCGCACACACCAGGATATCCTCTGCTCTCATCCCTACGTACGAGCGGCCAAGCAGATAGGCCGTGAAAGCATCCTTAGCATCAGAGTTGTGTGTTTCGCCCGTGCCGCGCAGGTCTACCGCCAGCACCAGCCGACCGCTTTTGACCAGCCCTTCGATCGGCCCACCCGGCGATGCATCTGCGGACTTGCCATTTTCGTGGACATATAGCACCGCGCCTTGGGGCGATGTAAGTTCGGGGACAAATAATAGCGCCGGCAGATAAATGCCTTCTTCAGGCTCAAGAATCATCTTTTCAATCTGATAGCCGTCGCGCTGAATAACGCCAAGCTGCTCAACAGTCGGCTCGGGCAGTTCCGCTAATTTATGGATGCCGGCCATTTCACGCACCTTATGTAGCAGCTCCTTTTGCTCTCTGTTTTTCCACAGGTTCCGGCGTCGCTCCGCGAGCTCTCTTTCAAAATCCCGGTTTAGGTCGTAGCTTGATCGGGCTGCCTCCAGCAACATCACCTGACCTTGCGGTGTGCATTGAATCTCTTTCTCACTGAGCAGCTCTATTGTCGGCTCTTGTATAGGCTCATCCTTATTCAGAAGCCATCGGGCCATCCACCGGACCACGCTTTGCCGCTGAATCACATTATAGTTGTGAGGGGCGTCGTTTTCTATCAGCTCGACTCGCTCGGCAAATCCCATTCTGCTATAGAGCCGTTTAGCGTGGCGAAACGTAGCCCACGTACCCTCGATGTCAAAGAAGTCTTTTGTTGCGGCACAAACCAGCGTCGGCTTCGGAGCTCTCATCATTAAGTAGTCGGCGTGGTCCATCCCGAAGGCTAACTGCCCGTAAATGTTCTGCTCGGCATCCTGCGGTCCAATTGTCGATAAGAGACGCTCGAAACTTGTAATATAACAGCTCGGCGCCGCCGCGATGATGCGGTCATCCAACGCCATTAGATATGATGTCTGAGTTGCGCCGCCGCTGTTGCCCGTGCAGCCGATGCGATTCGGGTCGACCTCCGGACGTGATTGCAGATAGTCTATGCCGCGCATTCCGTCCCAGATCTCAAAGCGAGCGGTGTTCCGGCCAAGTAGAATGCTGCCAATTCCGAGCATTGTGTGAGCCTTCGTACCCCACAGCTCAGGCAGCCGGCTGGGCATTTGGCTGCGCTCGCCCTGGTCTATGGGGTCGAATACCAGCGCCGCCATCCCGTTAAGCGCCAGCAGCGCCCCCATAGTCTGATAGGACTCGTATGCCTTGGCGTTGGCGCTGTGGCCGCAGGGCACGAGCACGCCCGGATACGGGGGCTTGTGTTTCTTGCCGTCGGGCAAAAATAGTGCCGCGGTGACATAGTGCTTCTGCTGGCTCTCGAAGATGACCTTCTCCACGCGGTAGCCGTCGCGCAAAACGACGCCCGTAACCTGCGGGTTGAGCGGCCCGCTGGTGGCGGGCTCTGGCAGCCGGCCGATAGCTTCAATAAACTTCTCGCGAAGACGCTTCTGGTATTCGGCTATCTGCTCCGGCGTTTTGAGCTGTTCGTATTGCTCTTTCCAGTTGTCAGACTTTTGCCTGACCAGCTTCAGTAGATAGTTACTCATCATGTCGGCAGGTTTGACGCCACCCATTGTTTCTGGCAGAACGGTAACCTCTTGGTTGGCTAACGTGGCCTGGCTACCCAGAAGCGACAGATATAGAAATGGTACAATCAGTTTTTGCCCGATCATAATAGCCTCCTAATTGTCCGCTGATTCACCACTTGTTACTGGTGTGGGTATAGGACTATCTGGAACCGTCCCTCAGGCCAGCCGAGGGACTTCTGCACGCTTTGCGGGAACGACCATCCGAAATCATCTCTCTGGTAAATTCGCACCTGGCTGTGCTGCGCCGCCATCGCGACGGCCTGCGGCACATCAAGATAGCGTAGCACATTTAGGAAGATGGGTCCGTCACGATGCGAGCGAGGCGGGTGCCACAGTTCGAGCCGAGCTATATCCGGCTCAAACAGCGAGGCGTATAGTGCGATGCCGGCTATCTGTCCACGCCCGTGAAGGGTTACCGGTACGCCAGTGGCAAAATCTATTTTCCGTAGTGTCTGAATCGCCCGTCGCACGTCCCACACTCGCATTGCGTCAAGCGTCTGACCCAGCAGCATGAACCGCCGACGAATTTGCGTCTGTTTGCGCTCATCAGCGGCCCAGGCAGTTGGCCCGATGCCACGCGGCGCAAAGTATGCTACTATCTGCTGGCTGTTGCTGACTTGCTTTTGGAGCTGATTGAATTTCTCTTGGTTGGGGTTCGGCAGCGCCTGATCGGCCAGCTCCTCAGCGAAGCCCACCCGCATGCCGGCCAACCATTCTGTCCATTCTTGCTCGTCCAGCGTGTTGAGCAGAACTGAATCGGGCTTAGCGAGATCTGCACGATGAAGCAAGTACAAGCGCAAACTCACGTCCGGCTGGCTGATGAAATCAAATGCAGTAAAACATACGCCATGCCTTTCAACCCGAAATGTTCTTTTCACATCGAGTGAACCGGACTCAGCGTCCGAGGGCCAGCCGCGAAATGATTTCTCTCGGAGTGTTTGCATCCAGACTTGGGTTTGCTTTGACCATTCTTCAGCCGATTGTGGAGCGGAGAATTGCGGCGCCTCTGGCACGAAAGACTCGTGGATCTTCGTGTTTATCTGGTCGGCAGGCAGCTCACTGAAGACCCGCAACTGCTCAGGCTCAAAAAAAGGCACGGCTGGTTTGTCAATCAGCGGATTTTCACCTTTAAGAAAGCGGTTAAACCATACAAAAGCGTGGACCTGCAGCTCCTGCGTGTCCTTGTGCGGCCCCTCGGTGATATTAAGGCCCAGGTTTTTCTCGGCGTCGTGCAGCTTATAAATCTGCCGGACCTTTTCGTGCAGCCGGATGACGCCGTCAAGCGGGAAAATGGTGTCCTTGTCGCTGTT
>JAFNGF010000290.1 GCA_017885385.1 Planctomycetota bacterium | reverse complement strand
AGATACTTTGCTTTTATGGAGGCTCGGCAGAAATGGGAGTAAGCCTGAAACTAACCTGAGCCGGCGGCTGCGGCGGGACGATCTCGCCGCGCTGAACAAAACGCCAGGGAAGGTTGTAAACAACATCCTTTTTTTGCTCAGTCTGGACTTGTTCGTCGCCGTCCAGGATGTGCAAGGTCATCTGGAAAGGCTCCTGCTCATAAGCCTGTTTGGCGTCGCGAGTAGCAAGCAGGGTAAATGGACGTAATACTTCAGACAGATTCTTTACTTCCACCCGACATTTGCCCTGGAGGTTAAGACTCAATTCGATTCCGAGCTTCGGGCTGCCTATAGTCTGTTCGCTTAACACGTCTTCAGCGGAGGGCATGGTCACCTTGACCTTTGTAGACACGTCTCTCTGCTGGCCGCCGGGCAGCTCGACGTACGGCGTTTTCTGGATAGGTGAGCCCCTTGCCCGCTCAAGCTCGCTGGGCGTCAACCGGACTTTTGCTGTGGCGGTCTGATCCGCAGGCACAAAAGCCTCCACCTCCGGCGGGTCAATGCTTGCCTCTTGTCGGAGAAGCCCGTTTTCGTCAAAACAGCGAACGGCCAGATTCATTTTGACCAGCTGGCGGACATCGATAGTTAAGTTTTGCGGTTCGCAGGCCTCGACCGTCAGGCCGAGGTCTTTTATTTGCTTATTCTGTTTCAAGAAACTCAGCACGTTTAAGCGATGCTCGCCCGGCTGGGTCATCCCTTCGCCTTCGGGGTCCACAAAGAATTCGCGCTCCAGCGTGCCTTTGTTTCGCATTCGTTCTACCTCGGCGATTTTGGATGCCGGGCCCCTAAGCNNGCCAGGTCCGCCCAGACCCAGATCAAAGCCGTCAAGAAAATGATAATTGCAATTTTGCCAAGCTTGATCTTTTTTGCCACTTTTATGCGCAGGTCCAATGTGAACGCCGCGATAAATCGCGGGGATATTAGCCCCCGCCTTGCGGGTTCTGTCTTTACGGCTTTACACTTGACCCTTCCAGAGCCTGCTGATCCGCCCAAGGCGGACTGCGAAGGCAGGCACACCACCTTCAATCATCGTACCGGATAAATGCGATCTGAGCTGAGACTCCGTTACGTTCCATACTAACTTGCCGGCGTAGGCAATGGATATTGCGCCGGTTTCCTCGCTTACCACCAAACAGGTGGCGTCCGAACCTCCCGATATACCTATAGCGGCCCGATGACGGGAGCCTAACTCGGCGCCGTCTAAACCGCGCGTAGCCGGCGAGCGTCCTTGGTCTTGTTTAGGTGCTCCGGCCTCGGCCAAAGGAAGCTGCACCCTGGCGGCGACCACTCGGTCATCCCGAATTACAACCGCCATATCATGAAGGCTGCTGCCGGGGTGAAAAATAGTCTTGAGCAGCTCGGCGCTGACCTTGGCGTCTACTTGAACCCCCGTCTCTATGAATTCACCTAACGCCACCCGTCTTTCGATAACGATAATCGCCCCCGTACGGGCGGCGGAAAGCTCAACGGCAGCGGTAATTATCTCCTCGACAGTTCTGGATAGCGAGCGCGACGAGCCGCTCCACAGGCGAGGCCGACCTATTCGCATAAGAACTCTGCGAATCTCCGGCTGAAAGGCGGCAACCGCAATGATTAAGACTGCAATCAAAAAACCCTTATAAAGATACTGAAGCCGGACAAAACTAAGCTGCTGAACTACTAAGTTCAAGACCAGCACGCCCGCGACCAGAATAAATAAGACCCCCCGAAACAGCCTTTCTCCGCGAGTGCCTTCCAGAAAGTCCACCACCCAGTAGACTACCAGACCGATCAGAAACAGCTCGATGCCGACAACCCACCAATCGTAGTTTGCTACCCGGCTGAAGTAATCTTTGAAGAAGATGAGTGTTTCCACGTCCTTGCCACCTGTTCATCGTTCGGCGTTCATTGTTGATCGAACCGTCAACTACGAACTATGAACCGCCGACTATGAACTGCTATCAGGGTATTCTCATGTCGGTGAGCTTGCTGGGTTTGTCAAGAAGCAAGGCTCTGTCTATGTCCACCATCATCTCCTGCTGGTTGACGCGGAGAGCACGCTCGTGTCTTCTGCGTCCTTCTGCGGTGGTCTCGCCCGGCTGATCGCAGGACCGGCAGCCGCCGAGCAGAAGAATCAGGCCATAAAGAATAAAGGCGAAAGTAAAGAGCCAAGCCGTCCAGGTCCGGCCCTGACGCAAGGCAATCCGCCTCTGGCGGATTACTGTTGGTTTCGTTACACTTCTCATCACATCTTTTCCTTTTTGAAATTTCGCCCGTCCGCCTTTGGCGGATTTTGCCGGCGTAATACTCTTTTCCTACAGGCTCGCCACCGCACGTTCGATTTGAGCGGCATAAACCTCATCTTTTATAATAGTTTTATTATAGCAGCCAACCCCCCACCTGTCAATGCAAAAAAGCAGGTTGCGCGATTAGCAATTGCCGCGATGAAAGCCATTTGCCATAATGGCCGCAGGAATTTACAATACCGATGCTGATTTGTCCGTACTTGGTGCTTAGCCCCGCTCCGCCGCGGGCGGATACTGCGGGGTAGTTAAAATAGAATTGGGAAATGGACCTTCGAAAGCGCGCGACCATTCAGAGGCATACGATAACAATTGTGCCTCGATATGCCGAGACCGACCAGGGCGGAGCGGTCCACCATAGCGTTTATCCGGTGTGGTTCGAGATGGGACGCACGGAGCTTCTGCGGGCGAACGGCCTGGCATATAGAGACCTTGAGCAAGCCGGCGTGTTCTTTGTGGTCGCCAAGTTGTGCATAAGATATCGCCGCCCCGCCGGGTATGATGAAGAGCTGCAACTGGAAACGACTTGTTCAGCGGTTACCGCCGGCAAGGTCGAGCATGCCTATCGGCTCAAGCGGTCCTGCGATGGGACGGTCTTAGCCGAGGGATCGAGCGTTCTTGCCTGCGTCGATGCGCAAGGTAAGATTCGCCGAATACCTGATTTTATGTATCCTGAATCAGAAAAGAAGACTGGTTGACTCGGTTTGGCCGATTCGTTAGACTACGTTTGGGGCACCCTTAAGAACCTGCGGTGAAACCGCAGGCTAAATATTTATCCGCCAGGCGTACGGCGGATTCAGCCCCGCAATTCATTGCGGGGTTTTATGCCCCAGTTTATTGCGGGGTACACAGGATACGAGGTATAAGATGAAAGAAAGCTGCGGTTTGTTCGGGATTTTTGGCGACCCGGAAGCCGTCCAAAAGACGTATTTGGGCTTACACAGCCTTCAGCACCGCGGCCAGGAGTCGGCGGGAATTGCCTCCAGTGACGGGCGATTTCTCCAGTGCTACAAAGGTATGGGGACGGTCAGACGGGTTTTCCGCAGCGGCTCGGGCATCTTGGAAAAATTGTCTAATCGGATAGCGATCGGCCACGTTCGGTATTCAACAACAGGCGCCACTAACGCCGTCAATAGTCAGCCGTTCCTGGCCGAGTATTTCCGCGGACAGGTGGCCCTCGCCCATAACGGAAATCTTACAAACGCAGCGGTGCTGCGGGACGAATACCAGGCCTGCGGCAGTATCTTCAAGTCTACGAGCGATACTGAGATAATCATCCATCTGCTGGCTAAGCCCAGGCACATTGGCAAGCCTGACCCGTTGGCTCACGTGCTAAACCATTTGCAGGGGGCGTATTGCCTGCTATTTTTGTTTGCCGACCGCATCGAGGCGGCCCGCGACCCTTACGGCATTCGGCCCTTGTCTATTGGCCAGACCGAAAAAGGTAACTACGTGCTGGCAAGTGAGAGCTGTGCATTTGATGCAATAGGAGCAAAATTCATTCGCGAGGTCGAGCCGGGCGANNACTGCATCTTCGAGCACGTCTATTTTGCCAAGCAAAACAGCCGCATCTTTGGCGAGAATGTGCACGAGCTGCGAAAAAAACTCGGCAGACGGTTGGCAATAGAGCATCCGGCAGACGCAGACGTGGTAATTCCCGTGCCGGACTCGGGCACATCGGCGGCGATAGGGTATGCCGAGCAAAGCAAAATACCGTTCGATATGGGCATAGTCCGCAGCCACTATGTCGGCAGGACATTTATCTCGCCGGACCAAAAACTAAGAGAGCTGGAGGTGAACCTTAAGCTGCAGGTGGTTAACGAAGCTGTCGGCGGCAAGCGCGTCGTGGTAGTGGACGACTCAATCGTGCGCGGCACAACCACAAGGGGCAAAATCAGAGCCTTGCGCCAGGCCGGCGCAAAAGAAATCCACACGCGCGTCAGCTGCCCGCCAATCAGATTTCCCTGTTATTACGGCGTAGACTTCCCCACCAAAGAAGAGCTGCTGGCGAACAATCGCACTTTGCCGCAAATCAGAGACTTTCTTGAGGTGGATAGCATCGGCTATATGTCACTGGAAGGACTGCTTGGCTGTGCGAATCTGCCGGCTGATCACTATTGCACCGCCTGCTGGACCGGCCGATACAGAATACCCGTAAATGCCGCCGGCACAAAACTCGCTTTGGAACGCTACCCAATGCCTACGTTTGAGGAATCGGAGTAAAGGATCGAGGAGCACTGATGGCTGACCACGTAACATACGAACAGTCCGGCGTGAGTGTCGATGCGGGCGACAAAAGTGAGGAGCAGATTTATTCGCATCTCGCGAGCACCTTTGGGCCGAGAGTTATCGAATTGCCGGGCGGCTTTGCGGGCCTATTTCGCCTCGACTACGATGAAAAGCTCTTTAAGAGGAACTATAGGAACCCCGTGCTTGTCGCGTGCACCGATGGCGTGGGCAGCAAGATTCAATTGGCTGCCAAGATTAAAAAGTACGACACTGTCGGCATAGATTTGGTGGCGATGAACGTCAACGACATGCTGGTGGTCGGCGCTGAGCCGTTATTCTTCCTGGACTATCTGGCGGTGCACAAGCTGGAGCCGAACGTAATAGTCGAGATGATAAAAGGCGTTGCCGCCGGCTGCCGAATTGCCGGCTGTGCCCTGATCGGCGGAGAAACCGCTGAAATGCCCGATACCTACAAGAAGGGCGATTTCGATATGGCGGGCTTTGCCGTTGGGGTCGCCGAACGCAAGAAAATCCTCACGGGAGCGAATGTAAAAGCCGGCGACATCATTCTGGGCCTAGCATCAACCGGGCTGCACTCCAACGGCTATGCGATGGCTCGCAATATCTGCTTCAAACGCCTGGGCCTGAAAATGACCGATGTGCTGGATGAGCTCGATGGCGCAGGGCTGGGCGACGTGCTGCTGGAGCCGACGCGAATATATGCTCGGTCGATAGTCAAGCTGCTTGCCCACTACAAGGTCAAAAAAGTCGTGCGCGGCATGGCACATATTACGGGCGGCGGACTGGTGGGCAATGTCCCGCGGGTGCTTCCCAAAAACTGTGACGCGGCCATCAAAAAGTCCAGTTGGCCGGTGCACAAAATATTCACGTTCCTGCAAGATAAGGGCCCCGTCGAAGAAGCGGAGATGTTCAGAGTCTTCAATATGGGCATCGGCTTTGTGCTGATCGTGGCGGAGGACTTTGCCGATTCGATAGCTAAGAAGCTAACCAGGCTCGGCGAAAAGGTTTACAGGATAGGCAGGATCACCACCGGCACGGGCAAAGTGGTGTTGAAATGATTTACTGTTCGTGACCAGTAAGCTAAAAATAGCAGACCACGATACCGGCAGTCGCCTGCGTAGGTTCATCCTGACGGCGATAATCTATGGCAGTTTCGCCATATATCTTTACAGCCCATATTTGGAAAAATTCAGCCTGCTGCACTACCTTCTGGTAGTGAACGTCTGTTTGGCTTCTTTGGGTTGTTTCGTCTTGAGCCACAGGTGGGTCAGCTCATTTGCAGGCTCTTTTTTCGCCGGGGCAGTATACGGCTTCGGACCATTTGTTCTTGGTTTGGCAAAATTCCATCCGACAGCTGGTTTTTTGGCTGCAACTGTGCCGTGGTTTTTTTGCCCGGCTGCATTTATCGGCAAGAATCGCCGGCGATGGGCCGCTTTGCCGCTTTCGGCCTTGCCGTTTTTGGCTGTCCTGCTTTTCTTTAGGGTATCCGCCCACTATCGGCTATTTGCGGTCCCAATCCAGGCCAGGCTGCGATTAGCCGATTTACTGGGTCTTTTTGCTCCATTGGTTGCGGCAGATCGCAACTTGGCGCCTTTGGGC